>NZ_JAUBQW010000029.1:0-53136 GCF_036701485.1 Microcoleus sp. Pol11C3
GCTTAATGGTCGTGTAATTCGTCAACATTGGGGTATTGAAAACCAAGTTCATTGGACTTTAGATGTCACTTTTAATGAAGACCAATGCCGCATTCGGTCGTTAAACAGCCCTCAGAACTTGGCTCTTCTAAGACGAATGGCACTTAATGCCATCAATCAAGAAACGACTCTCCGGCGTAGTGTGCGACAAAAAAAGAAACGAGCGGCGATGAATGATGACTATATGATGCAGATTCTCAAATGCTTGTGTCAAGCCTGATTAAGATGCTCTTACCCTGCAACTATTAGAAACAGAACATCAAAGCAAAATCCTCTTCACCAGTCGCGAAAGCTTAGCCGAATTGCCGCCAACTGTCACCCGCGAAATCCAGCTCAACGGATTGAATCGAGATAGCGCAGTTGCCCTCTTGCAATCTTTTAATTTGACTGCAAATGCAGAGGAATTAGCCGAAATGGGCGATCGCTATTCTGGACATCCCAAAGCCTTACAACTCGTCGCAGCCTTGATTCGAGACGATACCGAGTTTCAGGGAAATGTCGGGATTTTTCTGCACCAGAGAGACTGGTTGCTGATTCGAGATATTGAAAGAGCGATCGATGAAATGATAGCGCGTCTGGGCGACGGCGAGCAAACTTGTCTCAGCCGAATTTCTATCTATCAAACCTCAGAATATCCGCTATCTTTTGCAGGAATTAGCGCTCAAATGCCAGAAGTTAGCAAATATGAACTCAAAGAAAATATTATTCAGGCACTCAAACGCCGACAATGGCTATATTACGATCGCCACCTCAAATCCTATCAGTTGCATCCGCTAGTCCGAGAAAAGGGCGAGTACCTGCTAAGTCAACATCCCGAAAATGTCCGTACCGCCCACAGCCAAGCCTATAACTATTATATCAGCATTCCCCTAAAACCAAAATCAGAATGGCAAGATATCGAGGATATTAAGCCGCTAATCAGAGCGCACTATCATGCTTCTCAAGCAGGAGATTTAGAGGCGGCAAATGCGATTATTTCTGAAGTTTGTGAGTATTTGCGACAGTGGAATTGTGCAGAGTTGGTGTGTGGAAATATAGAGTTGCCACTGTTAACAAAGGTTAAAAACATTAGCCTTTCAGGGGCGGGCAAGATGCCCACCCCACAAGAAATTTGATGTGTTGTGGAACGGGCATCTTGCCAGTTTTCTTATTAGTTTGGGCGGGCAAGATGCCCAACCCCTACTCCCCACCATAAACTTGATATATAAACTTCAACCACTAGAATAAATCCCTCTTTCTTGCAGTTGCTGCATAAAAAACTCTTCCAAACTCGGCTTAGCCAAATTCATCCCAATTAGCTGCCCTCCCGTACCGTTCAGACTAGAAAGAAACTCCTTCGGATCGCCCTGCAAATGACCGTACCACAAATCATTATCAACTTCCATATCCGGTATCCATTTTTTCAGGATATTCAAGTGGCCCCCCCTACCTTCAACCCGGTAAGTTTCTGTTTTGCCGAGGATTTCGTCGATCGCACCAATGCAGATTAACTCACCCTTCGCCAAAATTGCCACTCGATCGCAAATCTTCTCCACATCAGACAATATATGCGAATTAAAAAAAATCGTTTTACCTTGATTTTTCAGCGATAAAATTATCTCCCGCATCTGATAGCGCCCCATCGGATCTAAACCAGACATCGGCTCATCTAAAAATACCACATCTGGATTGTTAATCAAAGCTTGAGCCATGCCGATCCGTTGCAGCATTCCCTTAGAATACTGACGCAACTGTTTTTTAATTGCCGCCGATTGAGATAGCCCAACTAAGTCTAGTAAATTCGGAATTCGCTGTCGCTGAATTGAGGGGGGAATTTCAAATAAGCCGGCCGCAAATTGCAAGAATTCCCACCCCGTGAGATAATCGTAAAAGTAGGGATTTTCTGGCAAATAACCGACTCGCTGCTTCACAGTGCGATCGCCCAAAGGCCTCCCCAAAAGCAGCGCCCGCCCAGAAGTCGGCCGCACTATACCCAGCAAAGTTTTCAGCAGCGTAGTTTTTCCCGCTCCATTTTGCCCTAACAACCCGAAAGTTTCCCCCTCAGAGACAGTCAGAGTGCAACTTTTGAGCGATTCAATCTTTTGGTTCATCCAAAAGCCAGTACGGTAGAACTTGCCCAGATTAAATGTTTCCACTACTGGGGTAGCTCCGGGCATCTCCGTGGAAGTTGGCGCATCTATAAGAGGTTCCATTTTCGTAAGCGAAATAAGTAGCACCTGATTATATTCTATGGCATAAGTTCAGTAATAATCGCTCTTTTTAATGTTAAACTAATATTAGCTGCACTTAAAATTTTATGAATATGGATCGTTCAAAAATTATTGCTATTATCACTGGGGTGATTTCTATAATTTTAGCAGTTGCCTACCTGCTGCTCGTCACCCTCCTCGACTTCCGAGGCGAAATGCTGCCCGCACCTCAAAGTCAGTTGCCAGTCTCCATGCCACTTCAGCAATTAGGCACTGCTTACCCGACTTTGCGAGCACCCAGGGTTTATTCTCAATCGTGAAAAAATAATACAATTAAAATTCCGAAATTCCCCCTGTACACGATTTAGACTAAATTACCGATCAACTAACGATAGGTTGAGATAATCGGGTAATAATTCTCACCTATATTTTGGCTAAATCAAGTCAACTTAGCATGATGGAGGACTTTAGATATGAAACCGATAATCCTACTCGTTATCTTAACTCCTTTGTGGTTGACTCCGCCCGCGCCAGCGGAAAATATTACTTGTACCAGACAACGGATTGCCACAAATTACTGCAAAGATCATATTAGTCAAGCTCAGAATATTACTCTCGGACAAGCTTCGGATTTAATTAGCAAGTGGCTGGAGGCAAAGCAGACAATATTTGCTCCTCCATTCGATCGCCAATTGCTGGCTAAAATGACTACAGGTATTTTGTATGCCGATACAGTCAAAGGGATAGACAATCTGACAAACAGCAATTCTCAGTACAGATACGGTGTCCAAAAAGTTGAATCTGTCGAACGCTTTGCAGCATCTGGGAACAAAGCCACTATTGAAGTCAGAGTCACCGAAGATGCCACAGTTTACCGAAATGGCAAAGTCGAGACTAGCAGTTTCAATACTAAGCTAGTGCGCTATACCTTAGAGTATTGGGATGGCATCTGGAAAATTGCCGACTCTCAAATTCTCAGTCATTAGTCCTGGGTTAGTTGTTATTTGTTACTAATGTGAATTAGTAAGTGCTAAAGGTGAGTGGAACTAAGGACCACAGACAAATAAACAAATAACAACTAACCAATAACAACTAACAACTAACTAATAAACATGAATTGCTTTCATCATGTGATATGCAACTAGCAACTGCGTCAAAGCTAGCGGGTAACTTTGCAAAACTTCGCCAGTTGTGCCGATCAGTTTGCCAATTTCTGGGTTGCCTTGGGCGCTGCAAAATCCTCGCAGGTGGGGCAACTCGCTGCACAACATCATTTCCAGTTCGTTTACTTGCTCGCTAGTAGCGTGGGAGTCTACTTCCAAAACGTCAACTGGTTTGCCCATATCCCGATCGAGTCCCAAGCGAATTGCAGGTTTAAAACTCTCACTGCCTCGACCTAAAATCTCAGTAAAATCAGGGTGAGGTATAGTAGGCCTGAGCACTAAACGGACGCTCAAATTCGATTCATTGTCCGCTTCGGGCGGGTAAAAACTAACTACAACGTCGGCAAATTGACGCTGGGGGCGAATGAAGTCTTCTGAATCCGGTTCCCGCTTTTGCATTTCAGCCAGCACCTGTTCTTCAGTATAACCGCGCTTCATGATATCGCGCTTAACTTTCCACTGAGTTCGCAGCTCTTCTGGGGGAGCGAGATACACTTTTACATCGTAAGAATCGCAGATTGTTCGGGTTGAGTAACCCAGCAAACCTTCAACAATTACAAATTTGCTGGGCTTGATGTATTCTGGCGGATCGAATGTACCTGAGTGGTGGTTGTAAATGGGTTTGAGAATTGCTTGTCCGGTACGCAGCAGGCTGAGGTGCTGCTGCATGATGTCGAGGTAATTGCAGTCGGGATGCAATGCTGTGATCCCGATTTCGGCCCGCTGCTTTCTGTCGTAGCGGTGATAGTCGTCAGTGCAAATCACAGTGACATTTTCAGGGCCCAATACTTGGGCAATTCCCCGCGTGAGGGTGGTTTTGCCCGCTGCGCTGTCTCCGACAATACCGAGAATGATTGGTCGATCGCTCATTGTTTTTACCCGGACGGACAATAGCAAATTTTGTTGTGAATCTTCAATCTTATCAAAATTGTGTTCGGTTCGATCAATCTCTCGCATAGTTTGACTTGATCCCCCCCGGAGTCTCCCCCATTTGTAAAATTATTGTAAAATTTCTTAATAAAATTCAACAAAGCAGACTCAGGAAACATCTCATTGAACGATCGTAATTACCCAATTCTCACTTCCCTGTTTGGCTAATTCCCTGTTTGGCCAATTCCCCATTACCAGTCATCCTTTCGCTTGTTGGTGTGGGTTTCCCAATCATCATATTGCGGCGGCTCATACAAAGGTTCGGGTTCTAATTCTGCTGACATTTCTAATTCGGGTTCCGATTCTTGCTGATAGATATTCAGAGGTTCGACAACGCGAGCGATCGCATCTTTGACAAATGCTTTGACAAACTCGTCTTTCCTATTTAACTGAAACTGCCTTTGTACAACTTCGGTGATGCCGCCGTCGCCCCAATCTTGATCATGGCGGAAATATTCAATAAAACTTTTACCGGCAATTCTGGTTAAATAAGCGGCGCTGACTGCTTGAATTGCTTTGCCAAGTACAAACCCGGCTACGCTTAACTGCAACGCCCTTGACACTACTTGAATTACGCCTTCAACTATTCCCAAACTTGCTAGGGTTTTTGCTAGAGATAATGCCAATTCTTTGGCGCGATCGATATTTAATTCGCAGCCGTAAATCTTGGCAATTTCTACTACCATTTGAGCGTTAACTGCTGCTGTAGCTAACAAATCAACAACTGGCAAAGGCGTTACGGCAATTACTCCGGCTCCGATCCACTGAAATCGCTCTACTGCCTTATCAGCTTGCCGCCTTCTTTGAGCATCAATTAACTTGCGCGCTTGGTCACCCAAGTGCTGAGATTGCAGCAAAATATTGTCCGCAATTAAGTCTTCGCCTTCGGCTCGCAAAATCGCAGCAACCCGCCGAATTAATGGCATAATATCCGGGTATGGCTGAAAAATTGTGCCGTCTTCTAGTACAACTTTTTGCGGATTGGCGCTAATCGCTACTACATCCATTCCTGATACAAAACCTTTGACTCGCTGCCGCAGTCGATCGAGAATCTCATCTCTGTCGTTGTCGGGATAAAGGTCAACTTTATTAAAAACCACGATCGACCTTTTGCCAATTTCCGCCAAAGTCCGCAGCGGTTCGTACTCGGATTTTCGCAAATCGCCGTCCAAAACAAATAAGATCAAATCTGCCCTCGCCGCCAACTGCCTCGCCAATTCCTCTCTGTAAGTCCCCGCAACTCCCGCTTCCAAGATACCTGGGGTATCAGTAATTGCTAATTCTCGATCGATTCCTTTCAATTTCAGAGTGTAAGTTTCCCCAACCTCAGTAGTTCCCATCGGCGCGCCCACCTGTCCCGCCATCCGCCCCACCAGCGCATTCACAGCGGAAGTTTTGCCCGCAGAACCGGTCCCGAAAACAACTACTCGAACGCTGCCCCTAGCCATGCTAGCTTCAATTTCGCGAGCTCTCAATAGCAAAGCTTGCCGCGCTACTTCATCTTGAATGCGATCGACTTGTTGCCGAATTGCTTTGAGATTTTCCGAAGCTGCTTCACTTTTTACAACAGGAACCTTCGGAGTAATCGGCCGTTTTCCCTTAACTTTCTGAGGGCGTTGCAGCAGCCTAAAATAGTAAACCAGCGCAAAAATTAGGGTTCCCAAAAGTACAATTATTAGGAAAATCAGCAAATTAGCCAACAGCGGAGAAGCAGACCACGCAACTTGACTGTAAAGCCCTGTTAAGGAACTCACCAGCCCAATAATCAGCCCCAGGGCGAGGCAGAAAGCAGCAATTAAGGTTAACAGGCGCGGCAAAGGCATGAGGGCAGTGGCAAATAAAAGGGTTATGCTTTGATTTTTACATTACGCCGATAGTCATCAGTCATTGCAAATCTAAAATCTAAAATCTAAAATCTAAAATGCCGAAGCGCCCGTTAGCGTTAGCGAAGCGATCCGAAGGAAAGCCCTCGAAGAGGATCGTACTGCCCGAACCCGCAAATCCCGATTCTGTGCGACTGCGGGCGCGATTTGCGGGGTTTTAGTGGTAGCGGGTGCAGATGGAGTGCGATCGCGCCCTAGTCTGCAATTGTAGCTTGCACGAGAACTAAGTAAGTCGGTGGGAAAATTCGCCAGTATGTAACAAAAGATTAAGTAGGGTGATTCGAGTTAAATTTAATAGGTTGTGTAAGGTTGTGTACGGTTTTTTGTTTACCTTCTATCCCATGAATTACCCCAGAAGCAAGCTCTAATTCGGAGTCAAATATTTGCCCTGCTCCTTCATCTTTTTTGATGTGTTGCCACTCCCATGCAAAGCAAATTTATTCCTTCTCAATCTCCATAACGATGCCACCGGACTTTATAGAAAAACTCATGCTAATTGCGGACAATCGGCAGAGTGAGATGTACCGTTGTTTCCTTTTGATAGATACTAGTAATTGAGAACTCTCCTCCTGCCAGTTCGACAATTTTCTGGACAATTTTTAAGCCGATACCGGTGCCCTGCTGCTCATACTTCTTGCGATCAAACTGCATGAAGGCACCAATTTTAGCAATTTGTTCTTCTGTCATGCCCTGCCCCCAGTCATGTACAGATAAATGCAGCATCTCCCCTACGACTTGACTACTAACTTTAATGGTTGTCTCTGGTGAGGAGAATTTCAGTGCATTATCAATTAATTCATGGAGCATCCTTGATAGATATCGCTCTGATAGAGCGATATCAGCTTCCTCAAGCGTTAACAACAGATCGTTGCTACGGTTGACCTTCTGAGCCTGGTATTTCAACTCGGCTTCAATAGCGGAAGCTGAAAATTGAGTCCGGGCAGATTCGATCTTGTGCTGTTGACTTGCCGATAGTTCTAATCCTAAATAAATCAGGAATTTTTTCGTTAATTTTTCTAGGCGACGGGCAGAGTCATGTGCCCAGCCTAAGATCTCACGGATTTGGGCGAGCTCCATGTCTTCGAGCTCGTCCTTGAGCCACGAGATCGTGCCTAAGATGCCATTGAGGGGCGTATTCAGTTCGTGGGATAGAGTAGAAGCTAAGTTGCCACGCAGCTCATTGAGGGTGCTTTCCAAGAGATTGATGGTATTTTCTTGGATGTGGTATAAGTTCTGGATATTATCATACTGTTGCTTGATTCTGAGCATTGAATGCACGCGAGCACGCAGTTCAATAGCATTTACAGGTTTACTAATGAAGTCGTCGGCTCCGGCAGTTAGACAATAGGCAAGGTCTGATTTTGAGCTTAATGCTGTCACCATAATGATGGGAACGGCTTGCCATTTTGACATGGCTTTGATTTGCCGACAAATCTCGATGCCGTCTATTCCCGGCATCATCACATCCAGCAAAATAAGATCCGGATCAAATATGTCGAGGGATGCGATCGCATCTTGCCCGCTGGCAGCGTAATGCAATTGATAATCCTGCTCTGATAACAGGGTTTCAATCACATCAAAGTTATCCGGCTCATCATCAACAATTAAGATAGAGAATTGAAACATAATTGTCACCAGTTCAATAATGTAAAAAGTGTGATGATTTCATGTGATACTCGTCAGCTATGCTGCCAAACTGATTTCAAAAATAGCACCTTGTGGTTGGTTGCTTCTCACGCCAATTTCGCCGCCATGTGCCTCAATGACCATTTTGCAGAAAGCTAAACCCAACCCTATTTGAGAGACATCCGACATCAGATTTCCAATCTCGTATTTCTCAAAAATCTTGTGCCTCAATGTATCAGGAACACCCGGGCCCGAATCTATAACCTGGATTTTGGCGTTGCCCGATGTGAGGAATTCTACATTCACTATGATTTCACTATTGGGTGGGGAAAACTTAATGGCATTCGAGAGGAGATTATCCAGCGTTCGATGTATCATGGTGGCATCAACAGAGACTTTTCTACTGGTTTCTTCTGGTAATTGAGCGACCAGCGACTGATTTTTTTTAGCAGCGATCGCTTCAAAGTTTGATAGGGCAGACTTTACCAGATCGCAAAGATAAACCTCTGTGTAATTGAGACGATTCTTACCGGATTCTAGTAAAGCAATTTGCAATAAATCATCAATTAATAGCTGTATTGCTTGTGCTGACGAGTAAAGTCGAGCCAGTTGCCTTTGTTGTTTTTCTCTAGGATACTCTACGCTTTTTAGGAGTTCCAAACCAAGCAAGATACCAGCCAGGGGATTGCGTAAATCATGGACTACCATTTTAACCATATCTTCCCGCAATTTGAGTAAGCTTTGCAGGTCGTCATACTGGTGCTTAATTCGCAGCATACAGTGAACTCTGGCACGTAGTTCAATAGCATTGACAGGTTTACTAATGAAGTCGTCAGCGCCGGCAGTGAGACAAAGGGCAAGGTCGGATTTTGAGTTTAATGCTGTCACCATAATGATGGGAACGGCTTGCCATTTTAACATGGCTTTGATTTGCCGACAAACTTCGATGCCATCTATTCCTGGCATCATCACATCCAGTAAAATAAGATCAGGCTCAAATATGTCGAGGGATGCGATCGCTTCTTGCCCGCTGGCAGCGTAATGCAATTGATAGTCTTGCTGGCTCAAGAGGGTTTCAATTACATCAAAATTATTGGGATCGTCGTCAATGATTAAAACGGAGGGTCTGTTCACGGCTTATCTTTATTTAGAAGCTAAAAGTTGTTGAATAGTGCTTGCCAATTGCTTCAGCTTGACGGGTTTGGTGAGGTAATCATTGGCTCCGGCGGCAAGACAACGATCGCGATCGCCCGTCATGGCTAAGGCAGTTAGGGCAATGATCGGCAGATCGACTAAGTTTGGCTCGCAGCGGAGCTGCTGCATAGCTTCTAGACCATCCATACCAGGCATTTGAATGTCCATCAAAATTAGATTGGGGTTTTCCGACTTGGCCAGGGCGATCGCCTCTTCTCCATTCTTAGCCAAGAGAATGCGATAGCCTTTAGCTCTCAGGTAGCTCGAAATCGTAGTGATATTGGCTTCGTTGTCTTCCGCCAGCAAGATTAAGGGAGAGCCTCCCTGTTCGGGCTCGCTGGGTTCGATGCTGGGATCTGTCTGGGATTCCAGGTCAGGAGAGGATGGCGCACAAGCAGTGCAGGGAAGGTCGATCGTGAAGCAACTTCCTACACCCACAGTGCTGGTAAGCCCCACCAGCCCGCCGTGGAGTTCGACGATGCGTTTCACCAGGGCAAGCCCCAAGCCAGTGCCTGTATATTGACGATTCAGCGCGCCATCTATTTGGATAAAAGGCTGAAACAGTTTGTTGATATGTTTTGGGGCAATACCAATACCTGTATCGATGACGGCAATTCGCAGAGTCTCTTTGACCAAAAAATGGGGTGGGGAACCGGCAGAATCTGGGTCGGCAGGGCGCTGTTGACGGCTGACTTCTAGGGTGATGCGTCCTCCGTTAGCAGTGAATTTGACAGCGTTATTGAGCAGGTTGATCAAGACTTGGCGCATCCGCCGTTCATCAATTAATAAGTCCGGCAGATGGGGTGGCATTTGAATCTCTAGCTGGATGCGTTTTTGCAGGGCTTGTTGTTTGATAAATGCCAGACTGGATTGACAGAGATGATTGATAGAAACAGGGGTGCGATCGAGTTCCATTTGACCCGATTCAATTTTGGCGACATCCAAAATGTCGTTGATTAACTCTAGCAAGTGAGAGCTACTCCGCTCAATGGTTTGTAAAGCTTTGATTTGTTGTTCGTTGACGATGCCAAAGACTTGCTCCTGTAGCCCCTCGCTCATGCCCAGAATGGCGTTAAGAGGGGTGCGGAGTTCGTGGCTCATGTTTGCCAGGAATTCGTCTTTGAGACGGGTAGCACGGGCGAGTTCTTGGTTAGAGACTCCCAGTTGTTGGTTGCGCTCGGTGAGCTGCTGCTGGGCTTGTTGTCGTTCGGTGAGTTCTTGCTGCAACTGCTCAAATAGGCTAGCTTGTTGAATTGCGATCGCCAACTGGTTGGCAATTTGTTGCAGGAGTTGCGCTTCAGAGTCTTGCCATACTCGTTGTTCTCGACAGGCATGGATGACTAAAACCCCCCAGAGCTTCTTGGTTTGCCCTGGGGCAACCCATCTATGGCTTTCGCTGCTTCGGACTTCTTGCAGGATAGGTGCAACGATTTTGGACTGGACTTGACCAACGGTTGCGTATTCCACCAAGCAATCAGTCCAGATATCTGTCATTACATCGGGGACGATGCGGGGCTTGCCCTGCCAGTACCGGTTGAGGATTTCTTGAGACCACTGTTCGTCCTCCCAGTGATGGTCTTTGAGTGCGGGGAACTCGCTAGACACAGCTTCTTCAACAATTTGACTTCTGCCATCCCCAAATAGCCGGAACACGATGATCCGATCGCCTTGCAAGATTTCTTTGACTTGCTGTGTCACAGCCGCCAAAATTTGGTTAATATCCAACGATTCGCGAATTTGCTGGGCGATGACTCCCAAAGTTCGCTGCCGTTGCAGTTGTAAAGCTATCGCCTTTTCTGTTTGCTTGCGGATAGCCAGTTCTGATTGTACCTGTTCGTAGAGATAAGATTGCTGAATTGCGATCGCTAATTGGTTAGCAATTTGTTTAAGTAAATTGATTTCCCCGTCTTGCCATTGGCGCGGACGATCGCATTGATGAACAATCAGCAACCCCCAGAGGGTTTGATTCTGAATAATTGGAACTACGAGTTTGGCTCGGACCTCGATGTCTGCGAGAAATTCCACCAAGCAAGGTAAGATTGACTCGTTTTCATCTTCCCTATCGTTGAGGGCATAAACTCTTCCTTGGATATAGCGATCGTAGTTCTCTTGGGGGAAAACTTCTTCAGGGAAGAGGATATCTAGGAGCTTAAGCCTATTTTGCGAAACAGATTCAGCAATGGCAGCCCCTGTCCCTTCAGGAAAAACCCGATAAATTAGCGTTCGGTCTGATTGCAAGAGCTGATGGATTTCCTCAACAGTGCTATTGAGAATATCGTCCAGATTCAGAGACGATCGCATCCGTTTAGTAATCGCTCCCAGCAAACGTTCCTGTTTTGCTTGTTGTTGGAATCTCACTTCGACTTCTTTGCGATCGGTGATATCCTGAAACGTGCCTACCAGACCAATAATATTACCTGAGCAGTCTCGCAGGGGAGCCTTGTGGGTTTCGATAAATATTGGTTTACCATTGGGTAGGGTTAGCGTTTCTTCGATCCCTAATATAGCTTCACCCGTTTCCATTAACCGCCGATCCATCGCACAATACTCGTTCGCCTCGACTTCTTCCTGGCAAATATCTAAATCTTTTTTACCTATACTTTCCGTCGTAGATGGCAAGCCTAGAGTTTGGGCAAACTGCTGATTGCATCCTAAAAAAACCGACTCTCGATTCTTCCAAAACACGGCGAGCGGGATGGTATCGAGTACCGTTTGCAGAAACTGCTGAGATTCCTGCAAAGCCTTCTGGGCCTGTTTGCGATCGCTGATGTCTACTAATACACAAATAGTTTGCTCCTCTGAGCCTGGAAGAAGTGCGGCTCCGAGCAGGACAGAAATCCGGCTGCCATCCTTACGGTAGTATTCCTTTTCCAAGGACTCGATCTCGCCATCCTGTGTCAGGCGCTCGATCGCTAAAAAATCAGCGGGGAGATATTCGGGGGGGGTCATGGCATCCCAATGAATCATCCCAGCATTTAATTCCTCCCTAGTGTAGCCAACCATCTGTAAGAAGCGATCGTTGGCATCGGTAATTTTCCCCTGAAAATCGGCAAACATCATGCCGCTCACACTGGAATCAAACACCCGGCGGAAGCGCATTTCACTGCTTTCCCTGGCGAGTTCAGCTTGTTTGCGATCGCTGATATCCGATAAAATTCCCTGGAAGCTAATCAATTCCCCTTCAGCATTTATAACGGGTGTGGCGCTGCTTCTCACCCAGACATAATTGCCATCTCGGTGGCGATGTCGGAACTCATAATCACTTGACTTTTTACCAAATTTGATATTCTCCCGATACTCAGTAACCACCAAAGAGCGATCGTCTGGATGCACCAGATATATAAACGACTTACCAATCCATGCACTCTCATCCCAGCCAAACATCGTCTTGAATTGCGGTGACACATAAGTGAGTAGGCCATCGGGTTCACATGACCAGATCAAATCATTAGCCCCTTCTACCAGCCGCCGGAATTTAGCTTCACTCTCTGCTAATTCGGCTTCGATCTGTTTGCGATCGCTGATATCCCGGCATACACAAATCAATAATCCATCGTCTGTGAAGGTTAGGGATAGCTCTTGGGCAAAGGTAGAGCCATCTTTGCGGAGGGCGATCGCCTCTCCCTCCCAAGGGCGAGCGCGCCTCAGCACCGGCAAGACTTCCCGCTCAAACCGTTCTAACTCCTGTTCGGAATACAAAAGTTTCCAAGATTTGCCCACCAGTTCTTCGGGACTTTCGTAGCCAAACAGTTCTAGATGGGCTTGATTCAAATAGAGGTAGGCATCTCCGTGCATAATCGCAATGCCGTCGATCGCCGCCTCAATTGCCGCCAGTTGTATTTTTAGGGTTTCTTGGGTTTGTTTGACATCGCTAATATCGGCAAAATAGCCAACAATCTCGGTTGGGCGACCTTGTTCATCTCGCACCAGGCGCATTGCATCCCTTATCCAAACGTAGTAACCATCGCGATGCAAAAATCGATATTCATGCTGATGAGTATCGTACTCAAAGAGAGCGGATAGATCTGCAAAAACTCTAGGGGCATCTTCTGGGTGAAGATGGTGAGCCCAGAAGCTGGGGGTCGATACAACTTCTTTTGGCTTGTAGCCCAAAATGGTTTCGATATTTTTGCTGATGAAGGTTGAGTCATAGTCGCCATAGGGCTTACAGCTATAGATCATCGCGGGACTGGATGCCAGAAGAAATTCGAGGCGTTCTTTCAACAGGCGATTTTCTCGCTCTGTCTGTTGGCGATCGGTAATGTCTTGGATCAGGGCCAGCGAATAGAGATGTCCATCATCAGCCGATAGGATAGAGGTGGAAATGGAGATAGTGCGCCGCTGTCCATCTTGACGCTGGATTTCCCTTTCCACTGTGATCGGGTGCATCTGTCTACAGTTGGCGATCGCCTGTTCTCGATCTTCTAGATTCGGGTACAAGGTTTGATACCACCCCAGACGGTTAATTTCTTCTAAGGTGTAACCCGTAATCACTTGCATTTGCTGATTCCAGACTGTGAAGCAGACAAAGGGAAACTCCTCAACTTGATGGAAAACGCACAGCCCTTCTACCATGTTTTCTACAATTTCTTGACGGAAAGTATTTTCCTGCTGAAGCGTTGCTTCGGCCAACTTGCGATCGGTAATGTCGAAGCGAATGGCTAGATACTGAAAAGGTCGCCCTTGTTCGTCCAAAAAGGGGACGATGGTGGTCGCAACCCAGTACAGGCTACCGTTTTTTGCCCGATTGCAAATTTCACCGCGCCAAATCTGACTGCTGTTAATGGTGCGCCACAAGTCTTGGAAAAAAGCAGGTGGATGATAGCCAGAGTTGACAATGCGATGGGTTTGTCCGATCAGTTGATCGCGAGAGTAGCCAGAGACTAAACAGAAGCGATCGTTGACGTAGGATATCACCCCTTCGCCATCGGTGATGACCACAATGGCAGACTGATCCAAGGCCTGTTTAAAGGCTGATAATTCTTGAATTAACTGCTGTCGTTGGAGTTCAGCCTGTTTGCGATCGCTAATATCAAAGTTGATCCCAATCATGCTCTGGGGATTACCTTGGACATCTCGCACCACCACTCCATTGGCTTTAATAAAGTGGATGCTGCCATCGGGATGCAACACTCGAAACTCGGTATCGTATTCTGCCTCTCCTAAGACGGCTTGCTGGAGCAAGGTTTGGGTGGGGATGCGGTCATCGGGATGTAGGCTGTTTTGCCACAAGTCGTAGGTCTGACAGAAATCAGATGGTTGTCTCACAGGAAACAGTTCGTACATCCGCTCATCTGCAAGGATGGTATTCTGTCCAACGTTCCATTCCCAACAGCCGATCGCCCCTGATTTGAGGGACAAAGCGAGGCGATCCGATACTTTCTGTAGTTCCACTTCTGCACGTTTGCGATCGCTAATATCTTGGGCGATGCCTAAAAAGCCGATAATTTGCTGATTGGCATCCTTGAGGGCGGTGATGGATAGCGACACAGGAAATCGAGAACCATCTTTGCGGATATAGCTCCACTCTTCTTCGCTCACCATCCCTTGGCGTGCTTTGGCAACAAAAACCTCAAAGCCGGGAGGAATATTTTGCCCTAGTTCGGCAGATAGTGATGGTGCCCGCTCAATTACCTCATTTGCATCGTGGATGAGTGCGGGGGTGGCTTTGCCGATGATTTCTTGACCACTGTAACCCAGCATCCTTTCGCCTGCAGCATTCAAGGTCTGGATGATGCCAGTTGGGTCAGTGGAGATGATCGAGTAATCAGCACCATCGAGGATGGCGCGTTGCAGGCTGTTGACTTGGGAAAGCTCTTGGGTGCGTTCTGCGACTTTGGTTTCTAGTTGTTGGTTGAGTTCCTGGAGTTGTTGTTCGGCTTGTTTGCGATCGCTAATGTCTGTAGTAGTTCCTATATACCCGATAACTTGCCCGTCTGCATCCAGTTCGGGAACGGACTGCCCATATACCCAAACCACAGCACCGTCGGGATGTTGAAAGCGATATTCGAGTTGGAAAGGGCCCTTTTCTTGGAGAGATTGCTCCCATTCGGCGATCATCCAATCGTGATCGTCGGGGTGTAGCCCTTGTTGCCATCCTTCCCCGATGGCGGTTTTTGGGGTAAGTCCGCTAATCAGACACCACCAATCGTTAACATAGATGCACTTGCCCACAGCATCAGCGCGGAAAATCCCCACAGGTACGGCTTCCACTAGGCTGGCGTAGCGTTTTTCGCTTTCTTGCAGGCGGACTTCAGTTCGTTTGCGATCGCTAATGTCGGTAACGGTGCCTATATAGCCGCTCCGAGGTCCATTGGCATCGAGTTCGGCGACGCACTGCCCATAAACCCACGTTACCTTACCGTCGGGACGTTGAAAGCGATATTCGAGTTCAAAAGAGTCGTTACCTTGGAGGAATTGCTCCCATTGGGCGATGACCCAATCGCGATCGTCGGGGTGCACTCCTTGTTGCCATCCCTGGGCGATAGTGGCTCCTGGTCTGAGTCCGCTGATCTGAAAGTAGCGATCGTTGACATAGGTGCATAGCCCCTCCGCATCGGTGCGAAAAATCCCCACCGGAGCGGCAGCGGCAAGGGCGGCGTAGCGTTGTTCGCTCTCGATCAGGGTGGCTTCGATCCGCTGTCGCTTTACCAGTTCATTCTGCAATTTTTGCTGGATCGTGTCTTGCCCAAGGGCGATCGCCACCTGTAGAGAAACTTGTCGCAGGAGTTCGATCTCGTCAGTCGTCCAAGAGTGTGCAGTGGCTCCATAACTGGCAATCATTAATCCGCGCAGTTGTTCCTCAATCACGATCGGCACCATCAGCTTGGCACGAATATCAAACCCCACTAACAGTTGCTGATGGCACTGGGTCATTTCTGCGCCGTAGATGTCGTTGATGACGCGAATTCTGCCCTGGCGATACGGTTCAAGCCATTCTGGGCTCATACAAGGATCGTGGGCTTCCCTATGGAGTACCGATCGCCCAGGGTCAGTAATCGCTTCCGCAATCACCGTGCCGCTAAAGTCAGGCCGAAACTGGTAAATGATGACGCGATCGCACCCCAGAAGCGAGTGAATTTCCTGCACCGTAGTATGCAGAATATCTGACAACTTCAGGGACGAGCGGATCTGCTCGGCAATGGTATTGAGAAGTTGCTCTCGATCGGCCTTTGCTTTGAGGGCGGCTGTCCCAGCTTCCACCTGCTGCTCGATCTCAACGTTGCGATTTGCCAGCAGCGCTACCTTTTCTGCCTCTAGGCGCACCACCTTTTCTTCCCACTTCTGGACCAGTTTGTATAGCTCCAGCGGGTTGAGGGCTTGCAGCAAACTGGTCTGGGTGACGATGCCTAATAGTTCTCCTAGCTCCCCTGTCACCGCCAACCGACGGATCGATCGCTGCTCCACGATCTGCTGCACAGTCCAAAGCGACTCCTCTGGCTTGACTTTAAAAATCGGTGTACTCATTACCGCCTCAGCCAGACAGCTTTCCAGCTTCAAGCCCAAGGCCTGAAATTGCACCATATCCCGCTCGGTGAGAATCCCCACTGGAATTTGTAGCGGTTCAGTAGAGATTCCGCCTGGGTGTACAATCACCACGGAACTGACGTGATGCTCTGCCATAAGTTGGGCGATCGCCAGTAGGGAAGAATCTGGCGCAGCACAAATAACTTCGCGGGTCATCACTTCTGCTACCATACGCAACCGCAGCAGGTCGATCGGTCGAGAGGTTTGGCGCAGACTTTCGTGAGTCACTAGGCCCACTAGGCGATCGAGCTCGTCCAGGATGGGCAAATGGCGAATGTGGTGCTGTTGGAGCAGGTTAATCGCAAAAAATAAATCGGTGAAGGCGGATTCGCGGAGGGTGACGACGGGGTGTGCCATCACCTCCCGGAGCGCCAAATTCTCCAAGGAACGCTGCTGGGAACTCAGCCGCACCACGTCTCGCTCGGTCAGTAAGCCGACCAATTGCTTGTTTTCCACTACAAACACGCAGCTCGATCGCGCCTCTAGGTGGAGGTCGTCGAGTTGACCATCCGCCGTTTTAGGGGTGTTGCAGAGCGATCGTACGCCGCTCATTTGGGCGATCGCATCCATCACCGTCGTATCGGGCGAAACCACCAAGGGCTCCCGGATGATCGCAGTCCTGAGTTCTATTGGAGTGAGAGCCGTAGTACCACTGAACATGAGTTTATAGGGTTTTCTTGCTGATTATTTTTTTAAACACTTCGCCTTAAACACATGAGCTGATAGCGTAGCCTGGCGTCAGCCATAGTAACGAGAAGAGTTACTTAGCTGCACGACATTCTCTAAATATTATATTTACTTACAGTTCGCTTCTGGATGAAATGAGTTAGGGAAATTTTGCGACTCTAAGGTAACGATCTATTATCAATTTCATGAGATAATAAAAAGAGAAAGTAACGATCTATTATCAATTTCATGAGATAATAAAAAGAGAAAGTGCCGTAAACCCTTTACTCGACTATGTTGAAGCTCGGAGAACCCGCCGTAACGATAAAATTTGTTGACGATTGACGATTACTGTGAATTATACAGAGCATACAGAACACTATTCCCCGAAGTGAGAAATTGTGAGGCGTTTAATTAATTCCCTAGATGAATTTTCTGATATTAAGCGTAAAACACTACTAGCAATATTTCGTGTACTGGGATTAAGCAAGAAACAAAAAATATGGCATTTTCTCAGCAAATTACTTGACAATTAGAACGCTTGATAAATGCTAGATTAAACCTTATTCTACCCGAACTCGCGGCACAATAAATTTTTATAATAATTATTGTTGATAAAGTAGCAAATTCAAAGAAAGGGAAGACAACGATTATCTGAAACGATGTCACCAATCAAATAGAGTTTAAGTAAGTCGGTGTGAAAAAAACGAACTCTGTTAAAAAAACAAGTGAATACAGAGAATGTTTCTACTGAGGCAATTCAATATATGGGCGCTATATTAACAGAAACCCGGTTTTTTAACCCCAGTGCCTCCTGGAAGCTCCGAAAGTAGAAACGAGAAACCCGGTTTCTTAGGCAAGGTAAGAGCGTCCTAATTTACAAAAATTATCACATTAAATATCAATGCGGTACTATCAAATCAGCCGCGAGTTAAGTTAGACTGAATTGTCAGTGCGTGAATTATTCACAGGTTAGCATCTATGCAGCTCAAACATCTGAATCAGCCTTCACAAGAACTCTCTACCTCTTGCGAGCATAACATCAAAGAGAGCCAGCCACTTAAGCCCAATTATTTCGCTCACATAGCCCATTCCTTGGGCAACCTCAGTATTCGCGACAAAATCAGCAGTGGGTACGCACTGGCTCTTTGTGTTGCGATTGGGGGAACGACTGTCGGGATGTTGGTGGGCACTCATTACTATCGCAGAACTAACAATCAAGTACACATCGATCGCGAAAGTCAGCTTTTAAATAACTTGCAGGTGGCTTTGCTGCGGATACAAAATAGCCAAGAGTGGCTGATTTACTGGCTCGACAAGCCAGAAATATTTGACAGGAAATACCAAGAACTACAAAACAATATCTACAGTTTAAAATTTTCCTTATCAGAACTTAAGAATCAGAAACACAGGGACGAACATATAGATGGTTTACAAAGTTTTCAACAAACTTACGGTTCGCTACTGTCTAATTACATTGACCAGCTAGAAGTAGTTAATAAAAAAATAAGTAATTCGCCCAAAAAAGCCGATCAAAAAAGTGTTAAACGCAAGTTGCTGTCTAACTTGGAGCGAGATAAAATTGGGTTGCAACTAGATAGGGCGGTCAATGATATAGCAGAAATTATGGATCGCGCCCAAGAGCAAGAAGATGCTGGGCGGGAAGATCTGCTGCGAGCCCAGGCGCTGCGGGTGCAAATAATTTTGGGTAGCATGGCACTGTCGATCGTCGTTGCAGCAGTGCTGGCGGGCTTCACCAGTCGGGCGATCGCCAAACCCCTAGCCGCTGTAACTAAAATCGCTCAGCGAGTGACTGAAGAATCTAATTTTCAGTTGCAAGTACCAGTTACCAGCACCGATGAAGTGGGAGTATTAGCAGCTTCGCTGAATCAACTGATTCAGAAAGTAAATCAGTTGCTAGAAGAATTGAAATCTGAACAACAAACCCAGATACTTCAAAATGAAAAAATGGCAACTTTGGGGCGGATGTTAGCTGGTGTTGCTCACGAAGTTAACAACCCAATCAATTTTATTTATGCCAATATCGACCCAGCGAGAAATTATGTTGAAGATATTTTAGATTTGCTCAAAACGTACGAAAAAGAAATTGCTAACCCGCCTGCGGCAGTGCTGGCGAAAGGCGAAGAAATAGACATCGATTTTCTCAAAGAAGATTTGATCAAAATATTTGACTCGATGCAAGTAGGCGCTGAAAGAGCCAAAGCTATTATCTTAAGTTTGAAAGATTTTTCTCGCCTCGATGAGGCAGCCCCTCATCCCGTCGATTTGCACGCCTGCATAGACAGCAGTTTGCTGATTCTCAACAGCCGCATCAAACAGGGTATTGAAGTGGTGCGACATTACGGCAATATTCCGACTGTTGAAGGTTATATGGGTTTGCTTTACCAGGTATTTGTTAACCTTCTCAACAATGCACTAGATGCTGTGGAAGAGAAAGTAAAAATTGAGAAAGCCAGCTCTGAAGAGGCGAAAAAACAATCGGCTTCGGACTCAAGAAAACCAGAAGCACCGAGTTTTTCGCCGAGAATTGTGATTGCTACAGAATACTTGGACGACGACTCAGTGGTAGTGCGAATTTCCGATAACGGTATGGGAATAGCGCCAGAGAGTCAAGAAAAAATGTTTGAAACATTCTTTACTACTAAACCGAGAGGTGTAGGTACTGGTTTGGGATTGGCCATTGGTCGCGAAATTATCGTCAAGAAACACGGGGGGACGATTAACTTTTGGTCGGAGGTGGGAACGGGGACGGAATTTTCGATCGCCCTGCCGATTAAGCAGGAGGATTTAATGCCAAATACGCTCTTAGAACCTCAAATTTCTCGCGAATATAATTCCCTAGGTAATGAGAACGTGCCAACCAAATCCGAAAATAGAGGAACTGTAAAAACCAAAAAATAATATTTTTTAGTTTTTTACGAAAAATAATACAACTGCAAGCAAGCTAAAAACTCTGAGGTCATAATTCAGGCCAAATCTCAAATTTCAAATAGCTATGAGATTGCTTACTGACTGGCTGTCGCTATCCCACTCACTGAGTGATAATACGAAAATAAAAACTATTTTCCCTAATCTTTAAAAACAGGATTTGCTATAATTTAAAGTTGAGCAATCACTGTACGGAGCGAAAATTATGGGACTATTTGACCAAATTTTGAGCGCGATCGACAATCCCAACCAACAAGCAAACCCCAATCAGTTGGGCAACATTCTCGGTGCGGTAGAGCAGTTGAGCAGCAACCAGGGCGTCAATACGGGCACGACTCAGCTAGCAATGTCGGTTTTGGGCGGATACGTGCGATCGGCATTACAAGACGTGCGATCGCAATCGGGAGACGCACAAGCTCAAGAAGTTGTCAACCAATTTAGCGGCACAAATCCCAATCCGCAGGCGGTACAGAGTTTGTTCGGAGCCGGGCAACTGACGCAGATAGTGAACGATATCGCCCACAGAACCGGTTTGAATAACGCCACCGTGCAGGCGATGATACCTGTTTTGGTACCGATCGTACTGAATTTGCTACAAACCGGCAGCAACGCTCAGAATCCAGCGCAGGGCGGAAATCCGGTTTTGAATACGTTTTTAGATGGAGATGGAGACGGCGACGTAGATATTACTGACGCAATGTCTATGGCAAGTCGCTTTTTGAATCAGCGCAGTTAATTTGGAATTTTGTAACCGCAGATATCAGCGGATGGACACAGATGAACGCAGATAGGAATTTATCTGCGTTCATCTGCGGTTACAAAAATTCCAACTTTAACCCAAACCCAAATCAGTCACAGCACCAACACTGCTAGAAGAAACCAACTTAGCGTATTTAGCCAAAACGCCCTTAGTATAGCGAGGTTTAGGAGGCTGCCAAAGAGCGCGCCGCTGCTCCAATTCCGCATCAGAAACATTGAGCTGCAACAAGCGATTTTGAGCATCAATTGTAATCGAATCGCCCTCTTTTACCAAAGCAATTGTGCCTCCTACTTGCGCCTCCGGTGCAACGTGACCGACAACCATGCCGTAAGTTCCGCCAGAGAAGCGACCGTCAGTAATTAATCCTACAGAATCGCCCAAACCGGCGCCAATTATTGCCGAAGTTGGTGCTAACATTTCGCGCATTCCCGGCCCGCCTTTGGGGCCTTCGTAGCGGATGATAATCACATCTCCGGCTTGAATATTGCCCGCTAAAATTGCATCCAAACAATTTTCTTCAGATTCAAATACCCGCGCCGGGCCGGTAATTTGCGGTTTTTTAACGCCAGTAATTTTAGCAACGGCTCCTTCGGTTGCTAGATTTCCCCTGAGAATTGCTAAATGTCCTTGGGCGTACATCGGATTATTCCAAGGGCGGATGACATTTTGGTCGGTGCGGGGTTCGACTGGAATATCTGCCAACACTTCCGCAATTGTTTTGCCGGTAATTGTCATGGCGTCTCCGTGCAGCAAACCCTGTTCTAGCAACATTTTCATTACTAGAGGAATGCCGCCGGCTTTGTGCAAGTCGGTTGCTACGTATTTGCCGCTGGGTTTGAGGTCACACAGCACCGGCACTTTTGCTCTAATTGTTTCAAAGTCGTCGAGGGACAGTTCAACGCCGATCGCATTTGAAATGGCTAATAAATGCAGCACAGCGTTGGTTGAACCGCCGATTGCCATAATTACGGCGATCGCATTTTCAAAGGCCTTACGAGTCAAAATTTGGCTCGGTAACAACTGTTTGCGGATCGCTTCCACCACAACTTTTGCAGATTCGGCAGCGCTGTCAGCTTTTTCGGCATCCTCAGCAGCCATTGTCGAAGAATAGGGCAAACTCATGCCCATCGCTTCAAAAGCGCTCGACATCGTATTTGCTGTGTACATTCCGCCGCAGGCACCCGCACCGGGACAAGCTTTTTGTTCCACTGCGTTGAGTTCTGTTTCGTCAATTTTGCCAGCGCTGAATTGACCGACTGCTTCAAAAACGCTGACAACTGTTAAATCGCGTCCGTTGTGGTGTCCGGGTTTTATCGTGCCACCGTAAACAAAAATAGCAGGAATGTTCATGCGGGCGATCGCAATCATCGCCCCCGGCATATTTTTATCGCAACCGCCGACAGCCAGCAACCCGTCCATACTTTGGCCGTTGCAAACAGTTTCGATGGAATCAGCAATCACATCTCTCGACACCAGAGAATATTTCATCCCTTCAGTTCCCATCGAGATCCCGTCGCTGATAGTAATCGTACCGAACATCTGTGGCATGGCCCCGGCTTCCTTTGCACCCGCAACAGCCCGCAAAGCGAGGTCGTTCAATCCCATATTGCAGGGCGTAATCGTGCTGTACCCGTTGGCAATCCCCACAATCGGCTTAGTGAAATCGCCGTCGCCAAAACCGACTGCCCGCAGCATTGCCCGGTTGGGCGAGCGCTGCACGCCCCCAGTCACAGCTTGGCTTCTCAAATTTTCAGGCATTTTAAAATTTCCTTTCTCTGTTGACAGTTGACAGTTGACAGTTGACAGTTGTTCAGTTGTCAACTGCCAGCTCGCCCCAAAACGGATACAAGTTTCCGATAATCGTCGTGGTGAGCCCATAATTTTAGACCAAATTTCCGGCTCCCAGATGAATCTGTGGAGCAAATCTAAAATCTCAAATCTACAATCGACTGACTCAGTGCCCAGTGCCCATAGTTTTACTCTATTGTTGATTTTCTCAGAAGGCTTGATATTTGTCAGGCCCTTTAGGAGCGAGTAGCACAGCATTGCCAGGAAAACAGTGCAAAGATTCTACAGATACTACAGCGTGCAGAGTGAATACCGTGGTTATCTGGGATGATGTGGTAACACCCATCACTCTAACGTTTGAAAACAATTGCGAGGCGAATGACATGGAGGCCGATCGAATTCTGAGGCAATATGCGGCCGGAGAAAGAATTTTTCGAGAAATTAACCTCGCCGGGGCAGACTTAAAAGGGGTAAACCTCAGCGAGGCTAACTTTACCAGAGCGAATTTCCAAGACGCAAACCTCAAAGGCGCTAACCTGACGGGAGCGAACTTGCGCGAGGTGAAATTGACAGGGGTGGACTTGACGGAAGCCAACCTCAGCGAAGCAAATCTCATCGGTACCGATTTGAGTCGCGCCAATCTCAGCGGGGCTAACCTGACGGGAGCCAACCTGCGCGGCTCAATGGCCAGAGAAGTCAACATGACCAAGGCTAATTTGACCGAAGCTAATTTGACCGAAGCCAACTTTACCGAAGCGAATTTGTTTGCGGCCAACTTAACCGACGCTAGCATGATTCGCATTAATTTGATGAAGGCAAATTTGAGTTGGTCAACTCTCAAAGCGGTAAACCTGACAAATGCCATCCTTAGCCAGTCGCTTTTAGAAAGAGCTAACCTGAATCAGGCAATTCTCAGCGGGGCGATGCTCAGCGGGGCTAACCTGACTGGTGCAGACTTGCGCCAAGTAACGATGGTGGGAGCTAATCTCACCGAAGCTAATCTGAGCAATGCTAATTTGAGAGTTGCTAATGTGAGTTGGTCAACGCTAGCAAAAGCTAATTTGAGCGGTGCTAATTTGTACCGTGCCAAGCTGTGCTGGTCTAATTTTAGCGGGGCTGTTTTGGTGGAAGCGGTTTTGATTGACGCTAATCTCAATCGAACTAACTTCCGCGATGCAGATTTGAGGCGGGCAATTATGCCGGACGGCACGACTAATGAGTCTTAAAATTTGATTGTTGACTGTTAACTGTTGACTGTTGACTGTTGACTGTTGATTGTTGATTTTTAACTATTGACTAATGACTATCAGTGAATTATTGATTCTCGGTGTGGCAGGAATTTTTGCGGGAATTCTAGCTGGATTTTTGGGTATCGGCGGCGGTACGGTGCTCGTACCTTTGTTGGTGGCTCTCAATTACGCTCCGGTGCAAGCGGTTGCTACTAGCGGTTTGTCGATCGTCATTACAGCTATTTCTGGCAGCATCCAGAATTGGCGCATGGGCTACCTCAACTTGAGCCAAGTCGCAGGCATCGGATTTCCCGCCGTCATCACAGCACAAATCGGTGCTTATTTGGCGGGGATATTTCCGCCTTACTTGCTGTTACTTACTTTTGGGTTGTTGCTGTGGGTGAATATTTATTTGATTGAAGTTCGCAAGCGCCTGACAGCTAAGAAGAAAGCGGAAGCAGAACAAGGGGAACTAGGAGGAGAAGCCGGACAAGGAGACAATGCTCAATTACCAATTACCAATCACGAATTACCCAATAATTCAAATATTTTATTCAATCCAACTTTTGCTAAAATTGCCACCGGGAGTGCGGCGGGTTTATTAGCGGGTTTGTTCGGCGTAGGCGGCGGCGTAATTATGGTTCCCCTGCAAATTTTGCTGTTAGGAGAAAGCATTAAAACCGCAATTCAAACCAGCTTGGGCGTCATCGTCATTACGGCTATTTCGGCGACGGTGGGACACGCGGCGCGCGGGAATGTTTTGTGGGTTGTGGGGTTAATTCTTGGCGGTGGGGGTTTGTTGGGCGCGCAGGTGAGCACGCGGTTTTTGCCGAGATTGCCCGATCGCATTGTTAGTTTAGCTTTTCGATCGCTTTTGGCAATCTTATCGATTTATGTTTTCTGGCAAGCTTGGCAAAAATTTAGTAACGGGTAATCGGTAATTGGTAAGCTGCGCGGCAGAATAGCCCCCTACGAAAAAATCCCGGAAGGTGCCCGCGCAGCACCCTACGAAAAACTAATAACTAAGACACATCTCCCAAAAAGCCAGTCTGGAACAGGCAGGATGCCTATTCCACAATAATTATTGGAGATGTCTAAGACTAATTTGTTGATAGTTTCTTCACGGCGCGAGTCAGACGCTGCAAATAAGGCTTGACAATTTCTTGATTTTGCCTCTGCAACTCGGAAACTTGCTGCTGCAAATGCTGAATCTCGGTTTGCAGCATCCCTGTGTCTATTGTGGGTCGATCGAGCAAATCCTGTAATTGCTTGAGAGAACCTTGGATTTGATCCAAGTCTACTTCTGTCGATCGCTCCTGTAACTGAGCCGTAATAGTTTTAACTTCAGTTAACTTTTCGCCCATCAATAAAAATCGGACGTTGACATTTTCCCAATCATGCTCTTTGAGGGCGCTAGTTTCCAAAATGCGGAGTTTTTGCTGCAAATCCGACAGTTGCGTGTAGAAATCCTGAGAATCTGCCGGCAGCGCCTGCGCTTGGCGTTCGAGGGAGGCTACGGCAGCTTGTACCTCGGCGATGACGCCGGATTCCAAACCGAGGAGTTTCTGCTGCAAGTCGGAGACGGCGGTGTAGAGTTCCGCAGGTTCTCCAGGTAGTATCTGAACTTGCTGTGATCGACGTTCTACTGCGGCCTGTACGTCCGTAATCGCAGAATTTGCCTTTTGTTGCATTTGTTGCTCGAAACGCTGGCGATTGGCGAGATTCAGCGAGAGTGCTGCGGTTAAGGGGGCGGCAGCGTAGAGAATTTGGCCCGACAATACAGCAGCAATCGTGCCCATCGCTGAACCAGCAACAGAGGCGTATTCTGCAAATTCTAGCCAGTCCGGCTGGTTCGGGGCACTTCTGGAAGCTGGGAATGATGCTTTTTCAATCTTCTGCATAGCCTTTTAGTCGTAGTCGGATAGATGGCGATACGGACATGATAAAAGCGATCGGCAAATAAATCAGGGCTATTTGTCAAAATTTCCGGATTGTGGTATTTTTATTGACCTCGTGCGGAATACCTTGTGCGTTCAAAACGGTCAGTCTCAGGTAAAATTCAGGATTAAGTCGATCGCTCAACAGTTAACCAATAACCGTTAACCGCCATCTGTCAGGAGTATACAGAAAATGGGTCTTAAGATTATTGAAAGCTACGATAGCAGTTTTGTCCTCGAACCAGGGGCTAAAACTGCACTGTTCGGTTTGTTAACCGGTGAAAGCTTTGTCAAACAAATAGCGCTACAATTGCAATGCTCGCGCATTGAGTTTGCCGAGTTACTTTTTCAGCCAGTCCCTTACAGCAGCGAGACGCCGAAGGGAATGCCTGCTGAATTTGAAAAGTATCACGAATCGAGCGATTTTGCGATCGTCAACGTCCCCCCTAATTTCATGTTCCAAGCCAAAATATTTAAACCCAGCCGCCTCTGTGCCGTTTATCGAGTTTTTAAGAGTTAGGTAAAGGCTGGTTAATCTGTGGTTTAATCTAAAATCTAAAATCTAAAATCTAAAATCGGATGACAGAAGACATTCAATCTCTCGCCAGCTTAGAATTCATTTCATACATAGACTCCGAGGGGAAATTGCCCGATTTTCTCCAGGGAAAAATTGGCGTTTACGCAATTTTTGACAACGAGAAAGCCCTGCAATTTGTCGGTTATTCTCGCGACATTTACCTCAGCATTAAACAGCATTTGGTTCGCCAAACCCAATATTGCTACTGGCTTAAAGTCCAAACTATTGACAAGCCCAGCCGCACTATTCTAGAAAGCATCCGCTCAAGTTGGATTACAGAAAATGGTTCGCAGCCCCAAGGCAATGGTGTCGATGCTGCCAAGTGGAACGATCCCATCGACACCAAAACTGTGATGACTGCCCAAGAAACTGCAAATTATGAAGGTATTTTTGCCGATGAAATTGCCAAAGATAAATTGTTGAAAAATGTCGCGCGACGGGTGGAAAATGAAATTTTTTCGCTGTTGAAAGCTCGCGGTGTAACTGAAGAAATCCGGTTTAATCCCAAGCTAAAAACTAGCGGATTGCTGGATTTAAAGTAACTGGAATATCCGGTTAATTCCCCACAATCAACCCTGTTTGTAGGGAGGACTTCAGTCCTCTCTCTAAGGACTAAGGATCGCGAATTAAATAATTTACACATATTTGTGGGATGGGCGTCCCGCCCGTTCTTTATGGACGGGCGGGACGCCCATCCCACAAGAACAATAAAAATTGTAAGTTATTTAATTCTCATTCCTAAAGTCCTCACTACCAACTTATAACATTTTAAGATTTATAGCAACCGCCACAGCGGGCGCGGACATAAATAGCCTAATAAATAGAGCCGATACCCGTCAACCATAAATAGTTTGATTCCCGTACTGTCAACAGTCAACAGTCAACAGTCAACTGTCAACTGTCAACTGCTTTAACAGATATCGGAATCTGCAAAATTAACTCTGTCCCTCGGCCCGGAGCAGAAATACAACTAATTTGACCTCGATGTTTTTCCACTACAATATCGTGACTGATTGCCAACCCTAATCCAGTACCGCGGCCTACAGGCTTCGTAGTAAAAAATGGGTCAAATATCTGGTGGCGCACTTCCTCACTCATCCCACAACCGTTATCGGCAATTAAAATCACAACTGATTGATTGTTTTGAGTGGCTAATATTGAATCGTGATTGTGCAGCGCAGCTTCTGACTCAAAACCTACTGAAGTGCTGATGGTAATTTTTCGGGGAGAAGGTTGAGTTTCCAGGGCATCAATAGCATTACTTAGCAGGTTCATGAACACCTGATTTAACTCACTGGCGTAACAGGTGACTCTTGGGAGTTGGCTGTAGTTTTTAATGACCTCTATCTCACCAGCTTTGTTTGCTCCCTTTAGCCGATGTTGTAAAATAACTAAAGTATTGTCAATGCCTTCATGAATATCCACGGGTTTGTACTTTTGTTCCCCAAGGCGGGAGAAGTTCCGCAAAGACATCACAATTTCGCTAATCCGACAAGCACCCTCTGTCATCGACTTCAGCAGTTTTGGATAATCCTCTGCGATGAATTCGGGTTGAATCTCCTCCAATTCGCCGATAATTTCTGCAACGGGGTGGGGGTAGTAATGTCGGTACAATTCAACGAGGCGAAGCAAATCTCGTGCATACTCCGCCGCTAGAGCAATATTGCCGTAGATAAAGCTGACGGGATTGTTGATTTCGTGAGCAATTCCTGCCGCTAGCTGACCTAAAGAAGCCATTTTTTCTTTCTGTATTAACTGAGCTTGAGTTTTCTTGAGTTCAGTTACGGTTTGTTCGAGTTGCTTGGCATAGGATTGTGTTTGCTGGAACAAGTGGCGCTGCACGATTTGATTTGAGACGCGGGCGAGAACTTCTTGTTCGTGAAACGGTTTTGTGATATAATCTATACCACCAAATTCAAAGGCTTTGACTTTATCTAATACTTCATTCAAAGCACTGATAAAAATAACCGGAATGTCCTTGGTTGTGGGAGAAGCTTTCAATGCTTGGCAGACTTGGTAGCCGTCCATACCGGGCATCATGATGTCGAGCAAAATCAAGTCAGGAGGAGTTAACTCGATTGACCGTAGCGCTAGTTTGCCGTCGGGTGCGGTGCGTGTTTTGTACCCTTGCTGCGAGAGTATTTGAGCTAAAAGTTGCAAATTAGCCGGAATATCATCAACAATTAAAATATTCCCTTTTAAGACGGGAGTTGGTTCGTAATTCATATCTATTTCGGTAAAATAACCTTTATAGGTTTGTAGTGAGTACGATCGCCCGATGGGGTTTTATGAGGACGATCGTACTCACTACAAACCCGATATAATATCATTTTTATTTGGGGTTTCGGGATGGATGAGAGCTAGTATTTGATTGAACTGAAACTCGTTAGCCAATGCGGCTAGAGCGCTAGCTAAAGCGTCATTGCGATCGCGAATTTGCTCAATTTGGATCAGAATTAACTCTAAATCGCACTCAATTGTGGCTTTCTCTAAAGCTGCCAGCCAATCTGCGGGTAAAGCTGCCAGAGTCTCTGGAGTCGGAGCTTCAATTTGAGTTGACTCGGGAACACTCTCCGGTTCATCGTAAATGTAACGCACTCCCAGATGTTTGTGGAGGGTGGCAAAAATTTCTGTATCTCGAAAGGGTTTGTGGATAAAGTCATCGCAATCATCTGATACAGTAACGGTTGGCACTTCCTCGGCGTTACCGGCACTCACGGCAATAATTGCCGTAGCTTGACCTTTAACGGTGGCTTTAATGCGTTTGGTCGCTTCATGTCCATCCATCACGGGCATCGACATATCCATAAAAATTAAGTGTGGCTCAAAACTCGTCCACATTTCAATAGCTTCCATGCCATTGCTGGCTTCTTCGAGTTCAAAGTTAAAGCCAGCGAGGAGTTTGATCAGCAGTTGGCGGTTGTCCGATCGATCGTCCACAATCAAAATACGATAGCGCGGCTGATTGCGTTCCAGGGCTATCACCCGACGCGGTGCCTGTACGGGTTGAGTCGCCGGGGCATCAACGGCGCTGACGGGGATATCAAACGCGAAGGTGGTGCCACGTCCTTCTTCACTGCGTACAGTAATGACGCCGCCCATCAGCTTGACAAACTGTTGGCTGATAGCCAGCCCCAAGCCTGTTCCTTGCTGAGATTTTGTTCCTGTTTTGGTTTGCACAAAGGCTTGAAAAAGCTTATCTAACTCATCGGTGGCCATGCCGGAGCCAGTGTCTTCTATTTCAAAATGTAATTTGTAATTACTGATTTGTAATTGCTGATTTTTACCCTCCATAACCGAACTTACTCTTACCGCAATTCCTCCTTGTTTCGTAAACTTAATTCCGTTAGAAATCAGATTAGTTAAAACTTGGCGCAACTTAAGTTGATCGGTTTGCATGTATTCGGGAATATCTCTAGAACACTCAAATATTAACTGCAATTGTTTGTCTCGTGCCTGGAGTTGGAACATCTCTTCCACCTCGTTCAACAGGCTGCTTAATTGAAAGTTTGTTGGGTTGATTGTAAGGCGTCCCGCCTCTATTTTGGCGAAATCTAATATTTGATTGATTAGAGCGAGCAAGTGTTCTCCGCTGCGGTTGATAATGCGGATATTTTCCTGTTGTTCGCGAGTGAGGTTGGTAGAGCGCTGCATCAATTGGGAGAATCCCAGAATTGCGTTTAGCGGGGTGCGGAGTTCATGGCTCATATTTGCGAGGAAAGTGCTTTTCGCCACGTTGGCCGCTTCGGCTGCCCAGGCGGCTTGTTGAAGCTGTACTGCTTGCTGTTGAGTGGCTTCGAGCAATTGAGCTTGTTGTAAGGCGACTCCCAATTGAGTGCTAATTTGCAGCCCAATATTGATTTCTGCTTCGCGCCAAGTGCGGGGCCCAGAATTTTGATAGCTGGCGAGCAAACCCCAAAGTTGACTGCCGCAAAATATGGGGAAAATAACGTAGGCTCTAGCTTGAAATTGCTCTAACACTTGCAGGTAACAAGGACTCAAGCCAGCGGTGTATATGTCTTCAATTATGTGGTAAGGAACGCCTCTAGCATACATACCGCCTTGATTTCTTTGTAGATAGGTGTCCCGCACTGGTTCAGCGGAGGCTTGCATAGTTTTCACGGTACAGTGAGAGTCTTCGACGAGAGTGTTGGGCAAATTCAAATCGTCGGATTGTTTTTGCATCAGAGAAATCCAGCCCGGAGCCATTGACTCGGCAACAAATTCTCCACTCCAATCAGGATTAAAACGATAGATACCCACACGATCGCATTTTAGGGTTTGTCGCACTTCAGAGGTTGTAGTTTTGAATATTGTGTCAATATCTAAGGATTGACGGATGCGCTCGATCGATCGGGCGATGGCTTGTTCTCCCTGGGTGCTTTCTCGCAAAGCTGACTCGGCTTGTTGGCGATCGCTAATATCCAAGACAGTGCCAGACAAACGGATCAACTGCCCTTTTTCATCATCAAGCGGTTGCCCTCTGACTTGAATGTAACTGAGCGAGTCATCTGTTCGGATCAATTGCTTGAGTTGGCTCTCGCTCTGCGCTAAAGCTTCATTTAAAGATTTTTGGTCTGCCAAAGCCTGTTGCAGTTGTGCTGCCATAAGATTAAAGGAATTGGCGAGTTCTCCGACTTCATCCAAGCGTGTAATTTCTAAAGGTTGATCCCATTTTCCTTTGGCAAAATTTTTGGCGGCGGTATTCAAGCGCATAATTGGCTTTGTCACCCAGCGGGAAGTCAACAATCCGATCGCGATCGCCATCGTACCAGCGCACAACCACAATATGTTGCGGGTATTTGCTTGAATCGGAGCCATGAAATCAGACTCTGGCACCACCACCACAATCAACCAATCCAAACCACGGACATCTCGATAGGGAGTGACGCGGACAAACTGCCTATCGCCCTTGCTCGCTAGGGTAAATTTCTCGGTTGTTTGCAACGTCCGGAATTTGCCAAATCGGTTGGCGAGTTGTCGAGCAATATCTCGCGTGCGGGCATCCTTGCTGTTAGTGGCTAGCAATGGCGTCGGTTGCTTTTTTGCTGGCGTCACCAAGGGTGTTTCTAGTGTGGATGTGGCAATCAGATTGCCCGATCGATCCATAATAAAAGTTTGTCCTGAAGCCGAGAATTGCAGCCTAGCCAGAAAGGTATTGATTGCCGACAGTCCATTATTATCGCTGAGGCGATCGCTAATTCGTTCTCCTACTTGTTCGATTAGCTGATGCGCTACATCCTCGACTGATTCTTGACCACTTTTGAAAGAAAGATAGCCCACTAGCCCAACTACACTTACCGTTTGCAAAACAAACGGAACAATCAGAACCGTTCGCAGCGGCAGCTTGCTGAAAAATTTGGCGGTTAGACGGTTGAGCTGATAAATGGACATGGGTGTGAACCAATTGTGCTGATAATCGTATTTTAACTGCTGTAGCGTGCCTTTCCCGGCAATTGGCGCGCCCTAAAAACTGTGAAATTTTCCGCCCGGTTCAATATAGCCAACTACCAGCGAAGATTGGGCCCTGCTGTCAAAATTTGCTTCTGTCAGTTCTGTTTCTAGCTGTTTGGCATTTGCTTGATTTTTACTGACAATCACTGTCATAAATTTTATATTTTTTTCTGTTTCTCGGCAATTATATCGTTAATTAAAAGCTGTATAAATGGCTGATGAGTGGGCAGGTAACAGCTACACTCCTCAATCTTATACCAATTATTAAAAGTCTAAGCGAACCGTAGGGAAAGGGCATTGCCGTGTCCTACTCCCCGCGCCGGACACGGCAGTGCCGTGTCCCTACAGATGCTTTTCAGAATTGGTATAAGATCGTGTGGGGTCGAGGGATCTCAGTAAAATTAGTTTGTCATGAGGACGAAAGTCCTCAATAATCAGAGGACTTTCGTCCTCACTACAAACATTTTTTATTAACGGTAATTGACCGGATATGATATCAAAGTTTGCAGTAATGCCCGATCGCCCTAATGCAATTTTGTTAACTTGGGTAAAACGGTGGCCAATAGAGCAGGATCGATCGGCTTTGCTAAGTGTTCGTTTTCAGTTGACAGTTGACAGTTTGCCCTGAGCGAAGTCGAAGGGTTGACAGTTGACAGCTTTATAGCGACCTCTACCTGGAAGGAAGAGGATTGGAGTAATGAATAGTCTTCTTTTAATTTCTCCCGACGATCGGGCTTGGGGCTTTAAACCAATTCTTTCTGGTAAAATGTCGATAGCCTTTGGGGCCGTTGCAGCCGCCATTGCCGTCGCCCCCAACTGTTCGATCGCAACAATCAAAAACTGGCGATTGTCGGGTTCCTCGTCAACTACCAACACTTTTAAACCTGCCAAAATACCCGAACCCATTCAATCGAATTTCCTTCCCCCTCTCAACTGCCGCTGCTTACTCCGAGGCTGTTTGAGTGGCAGTATCACCGTAAATGTTGCACCCTGGTCTTTACCGGGACTTTCTGCAGTCACAGTGCCCCCGTGGAGTTGCACCAAGTGCTCGACGATCGCCAATCCCAGTCCCAAACCGCTGTCAGCCTTAGTTTTCGAGGCGTCTGCTTGTCGGAAGCGATCGAACACATAGGGCAGAAACTCAGCAGGAATGCCCTTTCCGGTATCGCTGACAGTAATTTGCACGTAATTTGCGGATGAGGAATCGCTAACAGCCAGCGCCGACAAGCGCAGTTGCACAGTTCCCCCCGAAGGCGTAAACTTCACGGCGTTAGTCAGCAAATTCCACAGTACCTGCTGCAACCTCTGGGCGTCGCCCCACATCAAGCCGACTGCGGGGTCAAGTTCTAACGAAACGGTGACAGACTTGGCCTCGGCTGCCAAACGAACTGAATTATGAGCCGCCTCGATCGTCCTTACCATGTAGAACCAGCCGGGTTTCAGAACCAGCTTGCCTTGAATAATCCGGGAAACGTCGAGCAAATCTTCCACTAGCTGGATCTGCACCTTCGACTGACGCTCAATGGCTTCCAAACCCGAAGCTAATTTATCTTCGTTGTAGGGGTGGGCGCGCAGGATCTGTGCCCACCCCTGAATCACATTTAAAGGCGTTCGCAATTCGTGGGAAAGAGAGTCTAGAAACTCGTCTTTCCGGCGGCTGATAGCTTCTGCTTCCGCCCGCGCGGCCTGTTCGCGTTCGAGCAACTGAGCGCGCCCGGCCTCGATTTGCTTGCGATCGCTGATGTCGGCAACGATCGACATACAGTTGATGTTGCCGTTGCTGTCGCCGACTGGAGTTGCCCACACAGCGAGGTCGATCGAAGTGCCGTCTTTCCTTTGGCGCTGGGTTTCCATTCCGGCGATCGGGTTTCCTTCGCGAATTCCTTCCAAGTTCGCCATGAATTCCTCCCGCTTGTCTGGGGGAATGCTGGGCACAAATTGACCTACCGCCTCTGATTCGGGCCAGCCAAAAATCGTCTCGGCGGCTGGGTTCCACATTTTCACAGTGCCGTCGTCGGCACTGAAAACGGTAATTGCCAGAGGACAAGCCTGAATCAAGGCTTCTAAAGTTTGATTGATCTGCGATCGCGCTGCTTCTGCTTGTTTGCGATCGGTGATATCGACGTTCACCCCGATCATCCGCACAGGCAAACCGATCTCGTCCTGAAACACCTTCGCCCTGCAAGCCATCCAGCCCACGCTTTTGTCCGGGCGGCAGATGCGGAACTCAATGTTTAATTCCTCCCCGGACGCCACCGCAGCCTGCACCTGCTTTTCGGTAACAGCGCGATCGTCTGGATGCACCATTTCCACCCAACTTTGATAGCTGTCGATACTGCCGACAGGCAGCCCGTACAAAGCCTCTAACTCCGCCGTAAAGGCGACCTCGCAGGTTTGGACGTTCAATTCAAAAGTTCCGATTTTGCCGGCTTGCTGAGCGATTTGCAGCCGTTCTTGATTGTGTTTGAGTTCTGCTTCCACGCGGGAGATCTCGGTCAAGTCGATGAAGAATGCCACCATCGTCTCTGGTTCGCGATCGTCCGGACACAGGGTTGTCCCGCCCATCAGAATCGGCACGCGGCTGCCATCTTTGCGGATGTACTCTTTCTTGAAAGGAGTTGCGACTCCGGACGCCCGCAGTTCTTGGGCCGCCAAGGCGTCTAGGTGCAGGTATTCGGGGGGGGTCATCCTGTCCCACCGCATTTGACCGGAGAGCAAGTCTGAGCGGGTGTAGCCCACCATGTTGAGCAGGGATTGGTTGGCGTAGGCGATGCGGCCGGTAAAATCGCCGATCGCGACTCCGAAAATATTTGAATCCATCAGCCGCCGGAATATGGCTTCGCTTTGCTGCATTATCCGTTTTGCTTGGTTGCGATCGGTGATTTCGGCAACCACGGTGCTGACTCCCAACAGTGTTCCTGATTCATCGCTCACTGGGTAAAAGCTGATTTGCCAATCCCGCAAAACTCCCGGCTGTTGCTTGGTTTGGGCCTTAACTTCCAAGTCGAGCACGGGGGTTTGCGTCGCCAGCACTTGGCGGTAAATCCGCTCTACCATATCAGCCCATTCGGGAATGACTTCTCTAACGGTGCGCCCGAGGTGATCTGCGATCGATCGGCCGTTGATCTGAGCGAGGCATTCGTTGATGCGGATGTAGCGCAAATTGGTATCGACAAAGCACAGCCCGACTGGTGTGGTGTTGTAAACTAAGTCGAGTTCTGCTAGTTGGTGGCGAATGCGTATTTCGTTTTCTCGAAGTTGATTTTGAGCTTGTTTGCGATCGGTGATATCTAGTACGAAGAATGCTCCTTTGTCTGTGCATCCTTGGAAGTTTCCGCCGCCTACTAAAACTGGGAACCGGGTGCCGTCTTTGCGGAGATATTCTTTTTCAAAAGGTGTGCAACTTCCTTCTGCTTCGACTTGCGCGAGGGCGATACGATCGAGTTCTGCGTATTCCGGCGCCGTAAGTTCAAGCCAGCAGATCTTTCCCGAAACTAAGTCTTCTTTCGTATATCCGATCATTTCCAGCAAGGCGTCGTTAGCGTCAGTAACTTCGCCGCTGGCATCCCAGAAACCGATGCCGATCATGTTAGACTCTACCACACTGCGGAAGCGCATTTCGCTTTCCCGCAAAGCTAATTCGGTTTGTTTTGATGCGGTAATATCTGTGATAATTAGGCCGACTCCGATTATTTCTTCTCTTTCATTTTTCACTGGGTAGTAGTTGGCGAGCCAGTAGCCTAAAGTTCCTGGTTTTTCAGGAGGTTCCCCGCTCATTTCTAAGTTTAAAACAGGCTGACCTGTTTCTAAAACTTGCTGAATTATCGGCGCAAATTTGGCTGCGGATTCTGGCAACAATTGGCGGAAGTCTTTGCCGAGATGCTGTTCTATCGGCAAACCGTTGAGTTCTGCTAATACTTGATTGATACGGATGAAGCGCATTTCGCGATCGAGAAAGCAAATCGCTAGGGGAGATGCTTCTAACAGCGAGTCAATTAAGGCGAAGGATTGCGATGTTTGAGATAGTGCTTGCTGCGCTTCTGCGTAAAGTCTGGCGTTGTCTAGGGCGATCGCCACGCGATATGCTAAATCTTCTAGCATTGCCATGTCTTCTGCACTGTAGCGGCGGCCCAACTTTGAGGTAAAGCAAGTGATGGAACCCATTACCCGCCCGCGCGCTTTCAGCGGTACGCAAGCATGAGATCCGATATTGAGCGATTCCCTACGGGATAGCTTCGCTTCACGCAATTTTTCTAATTCTGCTGCATTTTCGGCTCCTGCTGCTAAAATTTCCTCATCCACTTCGGCAATTAGTTCGGATATTCCGCTGCGGATTACCAGCGGATAGCCGTTAACAGCATTGTCCGCGATCAAATTGCGGATGCTGAAGTTATTAATAGTCTCAACCATAGAGGGTTCTGCGTGAGCCACAGCGACTAGACGCACTTTTGAGTCGCTTTCGGTCAAATGAATGCAGCACCCGTCGGCGATCGAATTTATTGCTAATTCTGCTACCTTTTGCAGCACCGTTTCCCCGTCAAACCCAGCAGCCAGCATTTTGCTGACTTCTGCTAAAAATGCCGAGCGCTGCTGTTCAACTTCCGCTTTTTCCCTCGCTGTTTGCTCGATTGTTAACTGCAATCTTTGAGTTTCTGCAAGTTTTATTTCTGTAATATCGCGGGCGACAATTAAGGCTGATTCTGGTATGCCATTTTTGTCAAATTCTGGAACTACGCGGGATTGATAATTTCGGAGGCCGTTGATTGAGAAAGCCTGAAATTCGACAATTTCTTCTTGACCTTTTTCTAACACTTTGTGCAGGGTTTCATCCCATATCTGGCACAGTTCCGGCGGCATTCCTATTTCTTGACTGGTTTTACCTAGGAAGAATGAAATTGGTTTTTCTTGGCTTCTTTCAACTGCTTGATTGACATACATATAACGCAGTTCTTTGTCAGTACGGATAATAATATCCGGCGTATTTTCTAGCAGCGTTCTCAGTTGCTGTTCGCTGCTTGCCAATGCTGCTTGCGCTTGTTGTCTTTCCGTGACATCTCTCACCGTGCCCACGTGTCCGATGAGTTCGCCCGAGTCGGAGAACATCGGCGAGCAACAAACGTTAATCCAGCGGACAATTCCCTGTGGTGTTTGCAGGCGATACTCGATCGCATATTCCCCACCTTGCCGAGTATAATCCAACCATCGGGCCAATACGCGATCGCAGTCTTCCGGGTGAATACAATTCTCCCAACCGTTTCCTAAAAGTTCTGCCAAACTCAAGCCGGAAATAGCCTGAAAGCGTGGGTTTGCATAGGTGTAGCGCCCCTCAAAATCTGCCATAAAAATGCCGACAGGCGAACAGGAACTTAAACAGCGAAATCGTTCTTCTTGAGCTTGCAGCGCTTCTTTAGCTACTGTTAGTTCTGCTGTGCGCTCTTTAACGCGGCTTTCTAGCTTAGTGTATGATAAAGCTAGGGCTATTTCTGCTTCTTTGCGGTCAGTAATATCGATCCCCGTTGCTATCACATATTCTACCAAACCCTCGCCATCAAGGGTCACAGTATTAGACCAATAAATTAATCGCTGGTTCCCATTCTTAGTGCGCCAATAGTTTTGATATTCGCTGTTAAAATTTTCGACTTTGAGCTTTGTAAAAACACTTTTAACTGGATCTATTTCTTCGGAGATCAAAAATAAATCCCAAACATATTTATTAATGACTTCTGCTGTCGAGTAGCCTGTAGTTTTTTCGCAAGCTTGGTTAAACCGGACAATCCGTCCTTGGCTGTCGAGAACTACAATCAAGCAAGCCGTCGTGTCAACTATTTTAGAAATAATATTACGTTCTATTTCTAGTTCTTGTTCTGTGGACTTTAAGCCAGCATACCAAGCGCTAACCATTGCAGCGGCCAAAAGTAAGATTGCAAGAGCTGCCTGGAAGGAAAAGAGTAACAGAGTTGTCAGCAGTAAAGCCGTGCCGGCACTAAATGTAGCAATACTGTAAGATTTAATGGGTAAGGGCAAGACCTGAAACCGACTCATTTTTGTTGACCTGTAGCGATGGCGCGATCGCACTATTGCTTATGTCGATGAAACAACCGTGTGAAAACTAACTTAAAACGAAGTATCTATTTTTTCTATACAAAACCACATTTGTCGGTCGTGTGCCATCTTCCCAGAGACAGATTGGCAGCGGGATTGGTGCTGAATCAACTGCTATCATAGATCAAGGGACAAATTAGATTATCTAATTTCTGGGAGCAATAAGCGAGTGAATCACAAGCTGGCCAAAATTATCGGATTATTTTTCGCAGCCACCATCCTCTTTGGATTCGTCGGTTACGCGCTTCAAAATCCCAACCTAGCCAGCAGCTCAGCGATATCGATCGGCTTCCCCAATCTTACCATCGCGACTGTAGGCGCGATCGACAACAAACGATCCCAAATTTATCTCAACGGAACTTGGCAATTTGTCCCCGCAGTTGGCAACCCCCAAAACCCCCCCGTCTCCCCAAGTTGGGGCTCCATCCAGGTGCCCGGAGACTGGCAAAAAGAAAACAACCAATCCGTACCCGGAATCATCACTCGCGGCACCGGCCAAGATTGGGAAAACTTCAACAGCAAACAACTATCAAAAGCTTGGTATCAGACAAATATAGACATTCCCGGCGACTGGACAAACCGCCGAATCTTTATCGACTTAGCCAGAGTCAGTACCGATGCAGTCATCTTTGTCAACGGCATTAACTGCGGTCAAATTGCATGGCCCTACGGCACTATTGAAATTACCAAAGCAGCCAACCTAGGTCAAAACACCCTATCTATTTTAGTCCTGGCAGTATCCGACGAAAAGGAAAAAGCCGTCATCATGGGCCCCACAGAAATCTACACAGAAAAATCCCAGTTGCAATCGCGGGGAATCATCGGCGAAGTGCGGCTTCTAAGCGTTCCCCCAGGCCCGCTAATTAGCGATGTTTTCGTCCAAACTTCCACCCGAAAAAAGCAAGTTAAATTAGATGTAGAACTCAAAGACGTTGCCCAAAACGGTCAAGTTGAATTAATCGCGAAAATGCTCGACGAAAAAGGTAAAGTACAACAAAAATTCACCGCAAATGCCAAGGTTCAAGCTAAACCCATTCAAACCGTACAAGTTCAGTGGAATTGGCCAAATCCCCGTCTTTGGGATGTCGGGCAACCCAACCTTTACACCCTGCAATTAGAAGTAAAAGGCAGCGGCATAGACACGCAATACAACCAGCCTTTTGGCTTCCGCGAATTTTGGATAGAAGGGCGCAAATTTTTCTTAAATGGAACTGAATTTCGGCTGCGACCAAACTTACACTCCGATTCTTGGCAAGGCGGGATATTAGAAGTCTCGGACCGGCTAATTGATGGCTACGTCAAGGCCGGTTTTAACATAACAGAAATGTGGCCTTGGAATCACGACGAACGGGGTAGATGGCACTTCCGAGAGCTGTTTTCCGAAAGAGCAGACCTCAAAGGTTTTCCAATTATGGCTCCCGCTTTAGACATTGGTTCTATCGCTTGGAACAACGGCAGGTGGAAGCACCCCCAGTGGAAAGACCGCTGGAAAGCCCGAATGGTGACTGAAATGCGCCGCTACCGCAATCATCCATCAGTATTAATGTGGGCGACAAGTCCTAATTTTTTCGGCAACGCTGACGACCTAAATCCCCGTCGCATCGGCAAAAGCAAAGTAGAAGGAACTCTCAGTCCCTCCGAAAACGAGCGTTTGCGGGCTAACACTCCCCTAGGAAATGACGCTATAGCTGCGATTAAATCGGCAGACCCAACCAGACCTGTGATGATACACCAAGGCGCCAACTTCGGCGATGTTTATGCGCTGAATTCTTATTTAAATATGATTCCCTTGCAAGAACGGGAAGAGTGGATTTCTGAGTGGAGTAAAACCGGAGAAATGCCCTACATGGCAGTCGAGTTTGGGACTCCTCTGCACGCAACGATGATGCGGAACCGCAAAGGTTTTGGTCAGGCGATTCTCAGCGAACCTTGGATGACTGAGTTTGCGGCAATTTATTTTGGCAAGCAGGCTTACGAGTTGGAAACGGCCGCTTATAAATCTAAAATTCGCGAGCAATTTGTCAAGGCTCAGGAGTATCAAAGCTGGCATTTTAAAAAAGAGTTGGATTTTGCCCCAGCTTTTCAAAAGTTGCAGCAGTTATTCAGTACAAATACTTGGCGGAGTTGGCGGACTTTTGGAATCTCTGGGGGGATGATTCCTTGGAATGACGGACATGGTTGGGAAATTTCCGAAGCTGGCAGAAAAAAGGTGGATATGGGGGCATTTCAACCGGGTAGTCGGGGAGTTTATTTGAAGCAAGTCTCGAATAATCTTTTGAATTATTTGCAGCCCGAAGCTTACACTGTTCATCCTGGGGGCGAGGCAATTATCAATAATAATAGCTCTACTTTGGCTTGGATTGCTGGTGCTAGCCCGCTTTTTACTGCGAAAGATCACAATTTGTTTGTGGGCGGAAAACTGGCAAAGCAAGTAGTGTTAATTAACGATACGCGGGCGCCGCAGGAATTTTCGTTTAATTGGCGAGTTTTTGTGGGGGGTAAAGAAGTAAAAAAACGCGAGGAAAAAGGCACGATTGAGTCGGCAAAAACGCTGTTTTTCCCAATAGATGTAAATTTGCCAAATACCATTTCTAGCAAGGCTGACGGCGAAATTCGCTTGACTGCACGGGTGGGCGAGCGATCGCATTCTGATACATTTGCTTTCCGCGTTTTTCCCACACAATCCAACATCAAAGATTCGGTGACAATTTTCGATCCAGCGGGCAAAACATCGGCCATGTTAAAACAGTTAGGTTATCAGCTTGTACCGTGGAATGGTTCGCAACTTTCATCGCTTTTAATTATTGGTAGGGAAGCATTTTCTAGCGGGGAAAATTTGCCGGGAAGTTTAGAAAATTTTGTCCGAAACGGCGGCAAAGCAATTGTGTTTCCTCAGCGCCGGGAATGGCTGGAAAACATGGGTTTCCGGGTTGCTGCCCACGTCAGCCGCCGTGCTTATCCAGTTGACAGCAACCATGCGGCAATTAGCGGTTTAGACAGTGAAGATTTGCGCGATTGGGTGGGGGAAAGCACGCTTGTTGAAGCTTATCCAGATACGATTCAAACTGGCGCCCATTTGACTCCAGCAAATAAACATTGGTACGGCTGGCGTTGGGGAAATCGGGGCGGTGTCAGTAGCGCTTCAATTGAGAAGCCGCACCGCAGCGGTTGGCGCCCAATTTTGGAATCAGAGTTTGATTTAGCTTATTCGCCACTGATGGAATTGGATTACGGAAAAGGGCGGCTGATTTTAAACGAGTTGGATTTGGAAGACCATTATTCTGTAGATGCTGGGGCGGCGCAGTTAGTGCAAAAAATTGTGAGTTACGGGATGAATTCTCCGGTACTTGGAAAGCCGGATCAAGTGGTTTTAATTGGGGGAGATGAAGATGCCCAAAAGTTGGACAGTTTGGGGGTAATTTATCAGCGCGCTAGTTCGCTTTCTAATGATGTGGGTTTGGTGATTGTGGGGAGAGAATCGAATCTGAAAGATGCAGATTTGCGCGGTTATTTGAATGCTGGTGGGAAGGCATTTTTCTTGCCGCGTCAAGTGCCTGCTGCGGGTTTGGGTGTGGGTTTGCAGCAAGCGCAGGATTTTGGGGGTTCGCTGGCGGTTCCGAGTTGGGATGAGGTGAAGGGGGTTAGTGCTTCAGATTTGCGATCGCGCTCTTTTTATGATACTTGGTTGATTAAGTCTGGGGGAGAACTCGGCGCTGACGGTTTGTTAAGTCGGATAAAAGTTGGCAAGGGTGTGGCGATTTTTTCTCAGATTGAACCGGACAGTTTGAATGCTGATACTAAGACTTATTTCCGTTTTACTCGCTGGCGGCAAACCCGTGCAAATGCTCAGATTTTGGCTAATTTAGGCGCGAGTTTTAAGGCGGATGGAGATATTTTTAACGGTGCGAGTCGGGAGTTTTATCACTGGGATTACAAGACGGAGTTTGAGAATGGGGACGATCCTTATCGGTATTATAGATGGTAGGAAGAAGGAAGTTTAGCAACGGATTCGCTCCAGGGATGTAACCGATGTAACTGAGATGTTGCACCATTCTCAATTACTTGCTTAGGAACAGGCAAGATGTGAGATGTAACGGATTGAAGGAAGAAGGAAGAAGGAATAATGTATGAGTATGCAGCAGTAGCTTCATAGATTCCCTGTCCAAAATTCGTCTGGTAATGGTTCATCAAAATCGTCGCTTGTCCAGATCGATCCTGCGTGCAATCCTGCTGTACGCTGCTTAGTTGGGGATGGGATGGGCGCTAAACGGACAAGAGGAATGCCACCTTCTATGAGAATAACCTCTATGCCTTTAAGTGCTAGAGATAATAACTCTTTTAAATTTGTCTGTGCTTCTTGCACATCTACTGTTTTTGTCAGCATTGCAGTTATCCAAGCTAGGGATTAAAAGTGCGATCGGACAGAGGTTAGCAATTTCAAGCTTAAATTGCTGAGTTTATTATACTGTTAAATATCAAAGGTCAAAGTGTCGCCTGAAGCGCGGGTCTAATTTGTCGGTTTTCTTTTGGTTGCAGGTGCCGCAGAGGGTTTGCAAGTTGCTGATGTCGTTGCTGCCGCCGCGCGCTAGGGGGATGATATGATCGATCGTCAGTTCTGCTTCTAGTTTGGTTTGACCGCAGCTTTGGCACTGGTATTTGTTGCGGGTGAATACGTATTTTCTGACTTCTGGGGGAATGCGAATTCTGGGGGTTTTAGTCATGAATTGTTCGGTTGATTTTCTTGATTGAGGAGTTGGCGGCGCAAATCATCGAGGGGGGATTCTGGTTGGCTAGTTTCTGATTCGTTGTTTTCTGGTGTTTCTTCGACTTCGGGTTCGTCGGGGCAAAACTCTATAGTGACATTGAGTTTGAGCTTAATCTTTCCTTTCTGCCAGCCCTGAGCACCCACTCTGAGAATTTCACAATCTATACCTTCACCAAACCAGTTCTCATATAAACGACGTGTTTGATCGGTAGTTAAAGGTACATCAATATTTAGGGCTTGCTGGCTTAAGAACTGATTGAGTGTTTGTCCTAACCCATTTTCAGGCAAAACTCTATTTACTGTTTCCTTGAGTTTTTCTACTTTAAGCATTGCGTTACCAAAAGATAAAGCATCCTCATTACCGCAGTTGTGAAAATCAAATTTATCTTCCATATTGATATCTAAGTTTTTTAAACTATCATCCTAACTATTTTAGAGTAGTATCTCTCTTTTGGCAATAATCCCGGCGAATAGAATTCGCAGCTATACAAACGATGTCCGCCTGCGCGGACTAAGAATGTTTTCAACCCGCGCAGGCGGGTTTTGTCTGTGTAGCCGCGATTTCCAATCGCCTGGTTTCCAATCGCCGAATTTCAATCATTCACCATCCACCGAAACGCTATCATTTTGTCCAATTACAGGCAACAAATGCTCGTGCAACTTCATCGCTTGCAAACAACTATTAATCCCAGAAACGGCCCGATCGTACTCTTGAATTTTCTGCTCGTTCTCAGCTTGCAGCCGCAGATTCTTAGCAATCTTTTCCTCAGCTTCCTGTGCCAAAGTTTGCTCTAAATAATCGCGGGCTTGACTGTATTTCTGCAAAATATCATCAGCTTGCCTTTGGGCCAGCGGCAACAAATGCTCTTTCAGGGTTTGGTTGACAGTTTGGCGGAAAGTTTGCCGAATAGTTCTAGATACTTTCGGCTCGAAATCTAGCCGCAATAATTGCCGAATTGCGGGTTGGGCATCTACCATGTTTTCGCAGTCGTAACCTTGAGATGTTTGCTGCAATGTTTCCCGGAATTGATAAATGGAAAATGTGCCTTCGTCGTAAAAACGCGGACTTTCTCGCACGTAGCGATCGCACTCAACGCCCGCCGCATTTACCAAAGCATCAGAAACCCGCTTTGATAACTCCTCTAGCTGCTGTTCAATTCCCCCGTCGTTCCCCAACAACCGATAAAGTAATCGATAGTATTCCGACTTGCGAACGCTATCTTTCAAATACTGGAAATAATTATCAACCAGTGACTTAGTAGCCTCTACTAAAATATCTTCCAACTGATTCGCTAGATAATAAAGTGCTTCAACTAAAACAGCAATTAAAGGTGCTGTCGCATTGCGGGGATGATTCCGCAAAGTGCGTCCGTAAGCCGCCTCAACCGAAAATCCGTCTAACAATTCATCCAAGCGGCGGATCATCCGAGATTGCAGTTGCCGAAAGTCTGTATCGAAAATATCGCATTTATTCATAATCATTTCATTGACTTCCTCGGCAATATGTTCGCGAAAATCCTCCCCAACTTGCTGCAATTCTTGATTTAGCCGCAAAAGTTCCTGTGCTTTCATTGCCTCAATTTCGCGGGGCTGGCTGTCCAAATTCCGCTGAATTATTTGGTAATGTTTCCGCAGTTGAATGCACAAATCTTCTAAATCGTCAGCTAGATTTTTGAACAGTTGCGGGCGTTTTTCTTCTGTGAGGTAACGGGTGATGGCTGTCCGAAAATCTTCGATCCCGCTATCTTGAATTAATTGAGTAATTAATGGTTGTCCTTGCTCTGCAAGAATCCGCACGTAGTTTTCATTGGGTGTTTCGTAGCTGTTAACTGAAATGCGAAATCGGCTCGGAGATAGCTTGCCAGAATTCGCACAGTAGCGATTAAATTCACTAACAAATTGCGGAGTTTCTTCACTATTACCGATCAATTCTGAATCTAATTTATCATCTCCAGAAACTCGCTCTTGACTGGTGGCAAAGATTGTATTTAAACCAAAGCGATCGCGCCCTGTTGTCCCTCGAATCAAACTCCCGTAAAATCCCAACAATCCGCTAGTTTTGTAAACTCTCGCAGTATCGCGAAAGTCGGAATTAATCAGATTTTCTAAGCGCTGTCGCAGTTGCGTGTTGTACCAAGTTTCGTCGATGCGGTTGAAAATGTAAAACAGTCGATCGCGAATTCCCGGATTTCCCCGTGTTTTTTCCATCAACTCGGTTTCTTCCGTCGTCATTTCCCCTGACGAAGCTGCTTTCAAAACGCAGACAACCGCCGAAGTATCGGGGCTTTCAATCTTATCATAAGTCAATTCTGCATCCCGCTGCACCGGCGCATCAATTCCCGGCGTATCGATAATAATATTGCCATCTTCCAGCAGCGGATGATAACAGTAATATTCTACTCGCTTGAGTACAGCACTGTTGCTACCGCGACGGGCATAACTAGCAGCTTCTTTGAGATTGGAAAAGTTAAACTGTTCCATCGAGTAGGTAGCGTTTTCGAGAGTTTGGATGCGATCGCGATTTGCCTCAAAACCTTCTAACAGCAGCATCAAAGCCTTAGCTTTTTTGGCTACCTCGGATTTATTTTCGCCACCTTCTGTTTCAATAATTATGTTACATCCCTCAGACAACAGCGACACTACATCTGTTTGATTAATATTAAGTTCAGTAGTTAAACCTAACTGATGGCAAAGCACAGAAGCTTGCTGGCTAATCTCAAACTCGCTCAAAAAAGTTAGAACAACGCGCTCTTTTTCCGGCTCAGCAAAGGCGATATAACATTCCGTACCTGTCGCGTGTCCTTCAGCACTGTAGAGCAATTCCCGCTCCAGCAAAGCATTAATTAACATAGATTTTCCCGCACTGAAAGCGCCAGCAAACACAATTTCAAACTCAGGAGAAATTGCTTTTTTCAAAGAAGCTTGTACCGCCGTGATATCTTGTTGTCGCAAAGACGATTCCTGACGCAGCAGTTGCACTAACGAATCAACTTGCTCTTGCAGATTGTTGCATTGAAGGGGCATTTGAGTCATGGCGGCAGACTGCTCCTGATTGTGGGAAAATTACCTTATTGTTAATTCTCTGCTAGTTCAGGAATAATCGCAACAGTAATTTTACTTATGCGATCGAGGATTGCTGAAAGTACGATCGGCTATTCTGGCGACAAATCATATCGTTTACAATTGTTTCGGAATGATTAAACCGCAGAGGGCGCAGAGGGCGCTGAGGCAGAGAAGAGAGAGATGAATAATTCCGATACCAACGGATTTGTTATTATCTATTTACGGTCAAGTGGCTAAATTTGATATGTCAGTAAAATTTAGCCAAGAATCTCCTAATTTTTCGTACACAGTTAGTAGTAAGGCGTGCCTTATTGCGCCCCTACAAAATTAAACTGGGGCCTTGCGTACTCTACATTAAACCGATAAATCCTGACGCGGTTTAAAAGACTCAACCTGCCGCAACTTTTCGTATAATTCCCGTTCCTCTTCACTAATTTCCTTGGGAATTAACACCTGAATTTCTACCAATTGATCGCCCCGATCGCCATTTCCTGTCGGATAGCCTTTGTTAGCCAGCCGCAACCGCTTTCCCGAGGTTACTCCCGGTGGCAATTTCATTTTCACCCTACCATCCAGCGTCGGCACTTCAATATCTCCACCCAACACCGCTTCGCTGGGAGTCAGTGGCAATTCGCAGCAAATATCCGACATTTCCAATCGAAAAAAGGGATGGAGAGAAACTGTGATTTTTAAATATAAATCTCCGCCGCCAATACCTTGATTTCGCAAGCGAATTCGCTGGCCAGATACCATCGCAGGAGGCAGATTTACCTCGATCGCTCGCCCATCTTCCAGACGAATTCGCTCGGTACCGCCCGAATAAGCCCTTTCCAAAGGCAAAGTCAGCCTGGCCTCAATGTCTCTTCTCGCTTCGCGCTCGACTGTTTCCCTAATTTCTCGTCGCATTTCGCGATCGACTATATCCTGTCGAATTTCGCGATCGACTATATCTCGTCGCATTTCCCGATCGACTATATCCCGTGGCATTTCGCGATCGACTGTTTCTCGTCGCATTTCGCGATCGTCGAAATCCCTTCTAGGTGGGCGAGAATTAGCAACATAACTCGTTTTCTTAGAAGCCGTACTCCACGGTTCAGAGGAGGCTACTCCCGGTGCATCATTCGCTGTCGCCATCCTCACTTCCCGGCGTCTTCCGAGCACTTGATCGAGAAATTTATTAAAATCTGAGTAATCGCTAAAATCGACATCTTCGGCCGGTTTTTTGCGAGTAGTTTTACTGTTTCCCCAAGTTTTGAAATTGGGAAGTCGCACCCCTTGCTTTCCTTGAAATCCCTTTTGTTTCCAGAATTTACTAAACTGATCGTATTGAGCGCGCTTGTCGAGATCGGAAAGAATATCATAAGCTTCATTAATATCCTTAAACCTATCTTCAGCAGATTTGTCCCCCGGATTCACGTCAGGGTGCAACTGCCTCGCCAGTCGTCGATAGGCTTTTTTTATCTCATCAGCCGTAGCATCTTTGGGCACTCCCAAAATTAGATAGTAATTGCGAAAATTCTGCATAATTAGTCATTAGTCATTAGTTATTAGTCATTAGTTATTAATTATTAGTCATTAGTCATTAGTCATCCTGCTTCCCTGCTTCAAACTAGGGACTAATGACTAGGGACTAATGACTAACCACTAATTAGAGCCAATCGTCGTCATCATCCCAATCATCGCTTTGATTTTGATAAGGGCGACTTGGGCGATTAGCACTGCTTCTACGATCGCCCATACGATCGCCCATACGATCGCCCATACGATCGCCGGTGCGATCATATGGACGATCGGGAATTGGATCGACAGTCGATCGCCTGTACGGTTTAGCATTTTGATAATAGCTGCTGTCATCGCTGCGCCGCTTAGTACCGTCGCCCGTAAAAGTCCGCTTCACAGACTCAAAGAAATCATCATCATCGTCATCCATCGCAAACGCGGAAACTTCCCGGCTCAAATCGTAAAGAGCATCCTGCAAATCAGAACCAACTTGGTCAACTCCCCGCTCATCATTGCGTTCCAAACTGTCTCGCAATTCCCGAATTAAAGTTTCAATTCGCTGGCGACTTCTTTGAGCAAACTGCATTCCGCGATCGAGCGCAACTTCTCGCAACTGCCGCTCAGCTTGATAAGCTAAAGCTTCAGCGCGATTGCGTTTTTCCACCTTTTCCCGCTGCAACTTATCAGCTTGAGCAAACTGTTCCGCATCGCGAATCATTTGATTCACTTCCTGCTGAGTCAGCGTCGAAGCACCTTGCACAGTAATGCTTTGTTCCCTGCCGGTAGTTTTGTCCAAAGCAGTCACCAACAGCATCCCATTAGCATCAATATCAAAAGCTACTTGTACCTGCGGAATCCCTCGCGGTGCCGGCGGAATTCCACTCAGTTTAAACCGTCCTAAAGACTTATTATCTCTGCCTAATTCCCGTTCCCCTTGGATGACGTGAACTTCTACCACAGTTTGGTTGTTTTCAGCAGTGGAAAAAATGTCCGATCGCCTGACAGGAATAGTAGTATTGCGAGGAATCAATTTTTTCATCACCCCGCCGATAGTTTCCAAACCCAGCGACAGCGGCGTCACATCCAACAGCAGCACGTCGCGGACATCACCACCCAAAATTCCCGCTTGAATTGCCGCACCCACCGCCACAACTTCATCGGGATTCACATTTTGATTCGGCTCTCGATCAATCAAACTGCGAACCACTTCCTGCACCAAAGGAATGCGAGTCGAACCGCCGACTAACACAACTTCATCAATGCGAGAAGGACTCAAACTTGCATCAGCCAAAGCTTGTTTCACTGGCCGCCGCAGCCGCTGCACCAAATCTGTGCACAGCCCCTCAAATTGACCGCGAGTTAATCGCGTTTCCAGATGCAAAGGCCCATCTTCATTCGCATCAATAAACGGCAAATTAATCTCCGTGACACCGACTCCCGACAGTTCAATCTTGGCTTTTTCTGCCGCTTCGATCAAGCGCTGCAAAGCTTGGCGGTTGCGTCGCAAATCAATTCCTTCTTTTTCTAAGAATTGTTCTGCCAACCAGTCAACAATTTTGGAGTCAAAATCATTGCCACCTAATTGAGTATCGCCGCTAGTTGCTTTAACTTCAAATACTCCGTCTCCCACGTCTAAAATCGACACATCAAAAGTACCGCCGCCCAAATCAAACACTAAAATAGTTTGACTTTCTCGTCTCTCCAACCCGTAAGCCAAAGAAGCCGCTGTCGGCTCATTTAAAATGCGCTTAACATCAAGTCCCGCAATTCGTCCAGCATCCCGCGTCGCCTGTCGCTGCGAGTCGTTGAAATAAGCGGGAACAGTAATTACAGCCCCCGTCACCTCTTGTCCCAGATAGCGGCTGGCTTCATCGGCCAGCTTTCGCAACACCATCGCCGAAATTTCCTCGGGGGCAAAATCTTTTTTCAGGCGGGGACACTTGATTTTGATGTTCCCGTTTTCCTCGCGGCGAGTTGTGTAAGGAACGCGCTTTGATTCTGGAGTCAGTTCGGTATATTTGCGTCCGATGTACCGCTTGACAGCGTAAAAGGTGTTTTGCGGGTTGAGAACAGTCTGGCGTCTGGCCATCTGTCCCACCAGGCGTTCTCCTTCCTTTGTGAAAGCAACTACCGAGGGAGTTGTCCGCATCCCTTCTGCATTGGCAATCACAACCGGTTTGCCGCCTTCCATGACGGCTACTACTGAGTTTGTTGTTCCGAGGTCAATGCCAACTACTTTACCCATGCGTCAGTTGTCTCCTGTGGCGTTTTGTGTAGCCTTTTCAATATAAGCGTTAAGTATGATTGCATTTATTGTACCGCGTCGAGAAGCGGGGGCTACGGAGGGATTGCCTCACTTGGGGCCCTGGGTGCGGTTGGCTGGGTACGATCGCTCCGCTGGTGGATCTGCGATCGCCTTTATGAGTAGGAGTGTCAACTTGGGAAGGCCGTGTATGTCCATCTTTTGAGAGCAAAAAAATTTTGAGAATTGATTAACTACTGCCTTTTGCTAAACTAAAAGCAACTAGCAGGATTGTTGAGCAAACAGGAACATAAAAATATGACTGTCAACTCTGTTCAAAATTCAGAATCCTCTCAAGAACACTCGATAGTTGACGTGCAGCATACCAACTGCTGCATTGTGGGAGGTGGGCCAGCAGGTGCTGTTTTAGCATTACTTTTAGCGCGGCAAAACATTCCAGTCATCCTGCTAGAACTACACAAAGATTTCGATCGAGAATTTCGGGGCGATACGCTGCATCCGTCAGTAATGGAAATTATGGAGCAATTGGGTTTAGCAGCACAATTGCTGGAATTGCCCCATACAAAAATGCGCCAACTCACCATCCAAGCTGCTGCAAATACCGCCACACTCGTAGATTTGGCTTGTCTCAAAACCAAGTATCCTTACATCACTATCCTTCCGCAAGTCAAGTTTCTCGAATTCATCACTGCCCAAGCGCAGCGCTACGCCAGCTTTCAGCTAGTAATGGGAGCTAATGCACAAGAAATGATCGTAGAAAATGGGGTTGTGTGCGGAATTCGATACCGGGGACGCGGGGGATGGCATGAAGTGCGATCGACCCTAACTGTCGGTGCAGACGGTCGCTTTTCCCGCCTTCGCCAATTAGCAGGTTTTGAACCGATTAAAACTTCCCCGCCGATGGATGTCCTTTGGTTTCGCTTGCCGCGCAGTGCCAATGATGCCCAAGATTTGGGCGTGGGAGGTCGAGCTGTTGGAGGTCATTTATTAGTCATGATTGACCGCTTGGATTATTGGCAACTCGGTTACATTATTCTGAAAGGCAGCTATCAGAAATTGCGCGAATCAGGAATAGAAGCTTTGCAAAAATCTGTTGCTGAATTAGCACCAGAATTTGCAGATAGGGTCGAGCAACTGAAAGATTGGTCGCAAATTTCTTTCCTATCCGTTGAATCGAGTCGCCTTCCACGCTGGTATCGTCCCGGTTTGCTCTTAATTGGGGATGCCGCTCACGTCATGTCGCCCGTAGGCGGTGTGGGAATTAACTATGCTATTCAAGATGCTGTCGTCGCGGCTAATGTACTCAGCGCCCCCCTGAAAAACAATCGCGTGCATCTGTGGGATTTGGCAGAAGTGCAGCGACAGCGGGAGTTGCCTACACGCATCATTCAAGCATTTCAGTCCTTTGTACAGGAGCGAATTATTAAAGGGGCATTAGATACCAATCGACCGTTTAAACCGCCACTTTTGTTGCAGTTACCAATTTTGCGAAATATTCCAGCGCGATTAATTGGTTTTGGATTAAACCGGGTTCGGGTGCGAAATCAATGAGATACACCAATCCTAAATATAGAGGTAGAATGACGCACGGGTGGTCAGAAACCGGGTTTTTTGACGAAAATCTTTCGCACTCACCCATAATATAACAGAGGAAACCCAGTGCCGCATATTTTTGACAACATTGAACTGCCGCTCCTGCCAGCATTGCGAGAAACCATTAAACTCTCCTATCGGGCAGATTTTTGTGTAGGCTATTTCAATCTTCGGGGATGGCGGAGAATTGGGGATTTAATAGAAGCATATGTGGGAAACCAAGGAGCCTGCTGCCGCCTTTTGGTAGGAATGCAAAGTTTGCCTGCCGATGAATTGAATGCTAGTTTTAGCCTAATTTCCCATCACCGGGGGATTGACAATAATGCCATTATTCGGCTCAAAAAACGGATGGCTGAGGAATTTCGCCACCAGTTGACGATCGGCGCTCCCAACGATCGCGACGAGCAGGGCTTACGCAGGTTAAGTTATCAGATTAAAACCGGAAAAGTCATTGTTAAATTATTCTTAGCTTACCCACTGCACGCTAAGCTGTATCTCGTTCACCGTCACGATCCCAACAGTCCGATCGTCGGTTTTTTGGGCAGCAGCAATCTGACTTTATCGGGACTATCGAAACAAGGGGAATTGAATATTGAAGTTCCCGATCGAGATGCTTGTAATAAGTTGCAAAAATGGTTTAACGCTCGCTGGGAAGAATACGGCTGTATTGATATTTCTAAAGAACTCGCAGAAATTATCGATCGCAGTTGGGCGAGAACCGAACTAATTCCACCTTATCACATCTATCTCAACATTGTCTATCATTTGTCCCGCGAGGCGATCGCAGGTATTGCTGAGTTTCAGATTCCCCGCGATTTTAAGGGTTTATTTAAATTTCAAGAAGAAGCGGTTAAGTTAGCCGCCCGTCACATTACCAGACGGGGAGGCGTGATTATTGGCGACGTTGTAGGGTTGGGTAAAACTTTAGTCGGAACTGCGATCGCCAAAATTTTACAAGAAGACTGTCTCTTGGAAACCCTGATTATTTGTCCCAAAAACTTGGTAAAAATGTGGCAGGAATATGCAGATAACTTTCGCCTGCTTGCCAAAGTCTTATCGATCAGTCTGGTACAGCAAGAATTGCCAGAATTGCGCCGCTATCGAGTTGTGTTAATTGATGAAAGTCACAACCTCAGAAACCGAGAAGGCAAGCGATATCGAGCGATTCAAGAATATATTGCCATCAACGAAAGTAAATGTATTTTGCTTTCAGCAACTCCCTACAACAAAACCTATTTAGATTTATCTTCTCAGTTGCGGCTGTTTATTCCTGAAGACCAAAATTTAGGACTGCGGCCCGAAGCTTTGCTGAATCAATTGGGCGGAGGCAGTCAAGGAGAGTTAGAATTTATTAAGCGGCATCAATGTTCCGTGCGCTCTTTAGCTGCTTTTGAAAAAAGCGAACATCCTGATGATTGGCGAGATTTGATGAAGCGCTACATGGTGAGACGCACTCGCTCGTTTATCAAAGAAAATTATGCGGAAACTGACGCAGAGAAGGGGCGCAAATATTTAGAATTTGCAGATCTCACCCGCTCCTATTTTCCCGATCGCATTCCCAAAACCATTAAATTCAACTCCGAAGCCTCAGCCGCTAACTCCCATACCCAGCTTGACTTCCCCGAAATTGTCGAAGTCATCAATGCACTGAATCTGCCGCGTTACGGACTCGGAAATTACATTGCCAAAAAACCCAAACAAAAGCCGACTGAAGCAGAACAGCGGCAGTTAAATGCCTTATTCCGTGGGGGTCGCCGGTTAATGGGGTTTTCGCGGACAAACCTGTTTAAACGGCTAGAAAGCAGTGGCAGTGCCTTTATTCAGTCGATCGAGCGCCACATCCTGCGGAATTTTATCTATTTTAGGACTTACGCATTGACAAAAAACATGATCTATGCACTCTCGGTCATAGCATCACTCTGAAGGTTCGCCAAAATAT
>NZ_JAUBQW010000030.1:0-52425 GCF_036701485.1 Microcoleus sp. Pol11C3
CAGATTTAACCACTCAAAAACATTAAACATTTTAGCACTTGATTAGATAAAGTTATCACCACAAGTTCTGAAGAGCCAACTAAAAGATTGAAAAGAATCAGAATCAATCCGATATTCATCTAAATCGACAATTACTTGCTTAAAATTTTCAAATAACTCTTCTTGCAACAAATCGATTTCCTCCATTTTTTTGTGTTGGCGAACTTTTTGAATCAAATTTAAAATCGCCAACTTAAACTGATGGGCTTGATTTTTTTGTTTCTGTAAAAAGCGCGATAGCAACTGCCAAAGCCAAGACGCCAAAAGCGTTTCGCTCGACAAATATAAAGCCATAAGATCGGAAGTGGCCGCCCAAAAATCTGGTTTTTCGCGATCGTAATAAGCCTGAGCGCCCTCATGCAGAGGCAAAGCTAAACCCCCGCTCCCTCCCGGCTGACTAATAATTGCCGCGAATTAGCAGCCACCAAATTGCGACAGTGCTCGAACAAAATCCGCGTAATTTCCCGCACGATTTCCGGATCGACATCCTCCCGTACTAACAGAGTAGCCTGGACTCCGACGGCTAAATCTGCATCGGGAACAGCCGGATCTGCCTTGTAAGTACCTTTAGGAATCACATCAGCTTCCAAATAAGGCCACTTTATTTTCCTGGCAGGGCCTTGGTCGATCTGCACTAGCTTTCGCTGCGTATTTTGCAGCAAATCTCTAACCAAATTGCTGCCGGGAGGCAGTACCATAAAAATAGCATCAACCTCTCCATTACTAAATAATTTATTAGCCTCTGTCCCCGAAGTAGGAGTAGATATAAAAGCGGTTTATTTTAACAAAAATGTTTTCTAATAAACAAAAAAAACTGTAATAATCGCTGCATTTAGCCATTTGTGCAATATGTTTTTTTTTAAATTTGCTACACTTTGAATGCGAGATTATTCGGAAACAATTAAGTGAAGAACATCTTTAAAAAACGAAGCAAGTCCCCGATCAGAAGGTACAGCAGCCGTATTGTTTGGTACGATCGCTAACTGCACCTCATTTGCCTGAAGCAGGCGCATATTTTTCTCAGCACCTTGACTCTCAATAACTCGAATTCGCAGACGCGGATTTTGTTGTGTAACTACCTCAGCAATTGCCTGCTCGAAAGGATAATAATTCCCGCTTTTCGTTCCAGTCGCCAGGGTTAATTCATGGACTCGCTGCTTGTCTGGGTGCAGATTCTAGCCAAAAGCTCCAATCAAGACAACACTTAATAGAGCAATGGGAAACAGAAATTTATTGGGCATTAAGGTTGAGACTCCATCAATAATGGCAAAATCAAAAGTATTCTAGTTAAAAATGAAAATTGGAGTCGGGAAATTCGACGCGCCCGATAGTGGAGGAGCCTATGCCCAATTCCCAATTCCCAATTCCCAATTCCCAATTCCCAATTCCCAATCCCCCATGTTAATATCCCTCAGAATAGAAAATTTTGCCTTAATTGATTGCCTGGATCTAGAATTTGGCCCCAGTTTGAACGTATTTACAGGGGAAACCGGCGCAGGCAAATCGATTATCCTAGATGCGATCGATGCAGTGTTGGGCGGCAAGGTTGATCGCCGATCAATTCGCACCGGAGCAGCGCGGGCAATATTGGAAGCTACCTTTGAATTGGACAAAGCCGCGGCTTTGTGGCTGGGCGAGCAAGAAATCGAACCCATAGACGGAAATTTAGCCGTTTGCAGCCGGGAAATTAACACATCAAGCGGTGCTCTACGCACCAGATCGCGCTTGAACGGAATTCTCGTCAACCGCCAGTTAATGGATCAACTGCGCGATCGGCTCGTCGAAATTACCGCCCAAGGCCAAACCGTCCACCTCGGACAAGAAACCCTCCAGCGAGAATGGCTCGATTTATACGGCGGCAAAAAGCTCACTGAAGCGCGATCGATCATCGCCTCCGCGTGGCTGGGAGCCAACAACGCCAAAACAGCCCTCAAACGCAGGCGTCAGTCGGAACAGCAGCGACTGCAAAGACTTGATTGGTTAGAATACCAAGTCCGAGAACTCGGCGAAGCCCATATCGAAGACGCCGACGAACTCGAACAGCTAGAACACGAATCAATCCGCCTCGGCCACGTCGTCGAATTGCAGCAGCAGAGTTACCAAGTCCACCAAGCCCTTTACCAAAACGACGGCGACAGCGCATCAGCCGCCGACTTGTTGAGCAAAGCCGAAGTAATTTTAAGCGACATGGCAGTTTACGATGTGCAGTTGCAACCAATCCTAGAAATGGTCAGCGATGCTTTAGCTCAAGCCACAGAAGCCAGCAGGCAAATTAGCAGCTACGGCGAACAATTAGAAGCAGATCCCGAAAGACTCGAAGAAGTAGAAGATCGGATTCGGGAACTCAAACAAATTTGCCGCAAATACGGGCCGCTAAAAGAAGCGATCGCCTACTACCAAAGCATTCAAAATGAACTAAACGAACTTTTAGAAGGAGGCGACTCAATGGAAGCCTTAGAACTCGCATATCAGACCGCTTTAGACCAATTAAAAGACGCTTGCAGCCACCTCACTACGCTGCGACGCGAAGCAGCCCTCAAACTAGAAACGCACCTGGTAGGAGAACTTAAGCCGTTAGCAATGGAAAAAGTGCAATTTCAAGTTGAGATCTCGCCTTCTACCCCAACCGCTACAGGTGCCGACCAAATCGCCTTTTGTTTCAGTCCTAACCCGGGCGAACCTTTGCAACCCCTGGGCGCGATCGCCTCCGGGGGAGAAATGAGCCGCTTTCTACTCGCCATCAAAGCCTGTTTTTCCCAAATAGAAAGTGCCGGTACGTTGATTTTTGACGAAATAGACGCCGGAGTCTCCGGGAGAGTCGCTGGGGCGATCGCCAAAAAACTCTACCAACTCTCTGACAAACACCAAGTTCTCTGCGTCACCCACCAGCCGCTGATCGCTGCGATGGCTGATTTTCATTTTCGCGTCAACAAACAGACGATCGAAGCAGAACCAAGTATCGGCGAACCCGCAGCCGACTCCGAACCAGTCGAACGTACAGTAGTCAGAGTTGCCGCTCTCAACAGTGAGCAGCGGCGGGAAGAACTGGCCCAACTCGCCAGTGGCCGCTCAGCAACAGAAGCCATCGCCTTCGCCGAATCCCTGCTTGTCGAAGCCGCCGGATTGCGCCAAACTCAGTCCGCCCAACCCTGAAGACACAACAATTGTTGGCGCACCGCCAGTCGAAAATAGTCCACTGGGCCTTCGGAGTCTTAAAAACCGATTGTCTTAAATCTTTATTGAGGGGTGAAAAAAGTATGGGAGTAAAAAAACCCGGTTTATACGTCGAAGACGGCAAAAAAAGCTGCAACGGAAACCGACGATCGAACGGCGTCAAACTCAGTCGCTCAAACCCTTACACTGCCCTGCAGCCGATCGGGGGGTTAAAAGGCGGAGTTTTTTCCGAGTCGGACGTTACACTAAAAATATCAACCGCAAATTTTACAAAAAAAAGCTGAAAACCCCGTGAATTTAGTGGGATGGAAGCTAAGAGCAGCAAAATAGAGAGAAATTCTAGTTAAAAACCACAATTGTGTAGAGAAGGGCACACATCACTAGCAACTGGTAGTGTCACAATTGCGGCTAGTCCCACAAGGCCACCCCTCTTTCAGCAGTCCTCCCGCCAGTACGCATTCATGTTCCTGCGGGCGATCGGCCGGGAGACCTGCCGAACCTACTTAAACCAGGCACGCACAATGTCAAAATCAGTTAATAAACCATTTAAACAAGATTCGCGATCTCTAAAAAGATTGCAGCACTCCCACCGCCTCGTTACTCTCCCACCCTCCGTTCACCAGCAATCCCAACTGAATAGGCTTTGCCCTGTGGCCGGAGTTCTGTAAACTGGGAAATACTTTCACACATACTGGAGTTTTGTGCGACAGGTCACTCATTAATTAACTTGCTCGCTCTCCTATCTTAGAGACTAACCCTTACGCTTAAGATTCTGTAAAGGTCTATGAAATCTGCATCTCCCAATCTGTCAGCTATGGAAAACGTGATAGATGTCACTCCTATAAGTGAAAATCATCAGGAACAGCATTCTCATTATCCCTCTAGCAATAATCAAATCGTCAAAAGCCAAGGAAACTTCTCTAGTTTCCTCGCACCCCTAAACAAGGATAGTTTTCAAGGAGTCGCCAGGGAAGTAGAGGAAAAACTGAGGGTTGTCAATCAAACGCTGGGAATGCTCGACAATCTCCTTGATAGCCAGGGATTTGACGCCATCCTTAACGAAATGTTGCAGTCGATTACCCTCAAAACAGGGGAATTGCTAAATGCCGCTCGCAGCACGATATTTTTATTAGACGACGAAAAAAATGAACTCTGGGCGAGAGTTGCTAAAGACGAAAATGGCAACAATCTAGAGATCAGAGTACCCGCCCATGTAGGCATTGCTGGAGAAGTAGCCACGGAGAAAAAAGTGGTGAATATTCCTTATGATTTTTATAACGACCCCCGCTCCACTAACGCCAAAAAAACTGACGAAATAACAGGATATCGCACTTATACAATGCTGGCGATGCCCCTGATCAACGAAGAAACAGGAGAGTTAGTAGCAGTCGTTCAACTGATTAATAAACTCAAGCCCAACCACGAACATTATGGTACTTTAGAATCACAGATTGATAAGGTAGGTTTTACTCAAGAAGACGAACAAGTTTTTAGAGAATTTGCCCCGTCGATTCGCCTAATTCTAGAGTCTTCTAAATCTTTCTACGCAGCAACTCAAAGACAACGGGCCGCGACAGCGCTGATGAACGCCGTCAACGCTCTTTCTCAGAGCAGTTTAGACTTAGAAGATACCCTAAAAAGAGTGATGGATCAGGCGCAAGAACTCATGAACGCCGATCGCAGCACGCTGTGGCTGATCGATGAAGATAAAGACGAACTCTGGACTAAAATCCTGATCGCCGACAGCCTGAAAGAACTTCGCATACCCAGAACAGCAGGTTTTGCAGGCATCGTCGCCGAATCCGGCGAACCGCTGCTGCTGCCCTTTGACGTATACAATGACCCCCGCGCCGAAACTTCCAAAAGAACCGACCAACAAACGGGCTACCGTACTTGCAGTATGCTCTGTATGCCAGTTTTTAATGCAGACCAGAAATTGATTGGAGTTACTCAACTAATCAACAAAAAAAAACAAGGAGAATTCCCCCCCTACAACCCGGAAGATTGGCCTCACGCCCCCGAACAGTGGAAAGCGAGTTTCAATCGCAACGACCTGGAATTTATGAAGGCGTTTAACATCCAAGCAGGGGTCGCCCTGCAAAACGCCAAACTGTTTGCAGAAGTCAAACAGCAAGAACAAAGACAAAAAGATATGCTGCACGCCCTGACTAACGGGGTAATTTCTACAGATAAAAAAGGCAATATAGTAGCGACCAATCCCAGTGCCCAAAAATTACTGGGTGTCAGCGATGCAGAATTAGCCGAAGGTCAATCTTTGCGGGAGTTAATTAAGTTAGAAAAAGGCGATTTTGCCAAATGGTTTGATGCGTCTTTGTCTCCCGAAGACGATAAGGATCGCCAGCAGTATTACCCGGATCAAGTTTTGCTGTCTAGTGAAGCAAAATCGCAGAGTATCAATCTCTCGATTAATTCAATGACTGACGCTACCGACACCAGCAAGGTCAACGGCGCGTTAGTCGTCATGGAAGATATTAGCAACGCCAAGCAAATCAAAAACTTGATGTACCGTTACATGACGCCAGAAGTAGCCGAAGCGCTGTTAGCTTCAGGGGATACTGGATTGGGCGGTAAGCGCAAAAAGGTTTCGGTGCTGTTCTCAGACATTCGCAGCTACACCACACTTACGGAAAAATTGCAAGCCGAAGAAGTGGTAGTGATGCTGAACAAATATTTTGAAGTGATGGTAGATGTCGTATTCGAGTACGGAGGGACTCTCGACAAATACATCGGCGACGCTCTGATGGCAGTTTTTGGCTCTCCAGCACCCCTAGAGGATCATGCTTGGTGCGCCATGCAAACGGCGGTGAAAATGCGGGAAAAACTGGCTGAGTTTAATCGAGAGCGTATGGCACATGGGGAATTGCCGATCGGCATTGGTATGGGCGTGCATTCCGATGAAGTTGTCAGCGGCAACATCGGTAGTAGCAAACGCATGGAATTGACTTCGATCGGAGACGGCGTAAACCTCGCCTCTCGCTTAGAAGGCGCCAGCAAACAGTACGGCACCGACTTGATCATCAGTGACAATACTTACAGAGATTATGCCGATCGGCTGTACGTGCGAGAACTCGACTTTATTACTGTCAAAGGCAAAAGCGAACCGGTAATCGTTTACGAACTCGTCGGCATTCGCGAGGGATACTCGCCAGTGGGTAAGTCACTAACCGAAACACAGCAACAAATTATAGAACATTACACCAAGGGGCGCGAACATTACAAAACTCCAGTTAGCCAAAGACTCTCAGAAAGTGAGGTGAAAAACATCTTAAAGGATGTCGCCGGAATGCCAGAGGCAGAGATTAAGAAACTGTCCTACGATCTAGAGCAACAGTTGGAACACGAACTAAGGCAGCTCTTATATCAACTGAAAAAGCTGTCAGAGTACGACCCAAAAAACCTGTCCGAAGCAGACAAACTCATCGTACTGTTGCAGCCTGAAATCCAACTGCTGAAATTGGAAGGCATCAAAAACCTCTCGGAAGACGAAACCAAAATGCTGCTGCAAGCAAAAATCAAGCCCCTATCAGCAGACGATATTAAATACTTGCAAGAAGGCGAAGTCAAAAAGCTCTTGGAAGCAGACATCTTAGAACCATCAAATCCCCAAATCAAGAGGCTGAAACCTGCAGAAATCAGGCAGCTATTGCAGGCGAAAATTAAAAGTCGGGCCTGCGAGACAGTTGCAGAAATGTTAGATGAGGAATTTGAAAACCTGGGACTCGATCGGGTGAAAAAACTGCTGAGCGAGTTTAAGAAAGCCTTAGAACCAAAAGCCAAGCAAGCCTTTAAAGACGCTGAACGCGAATTTAAGGCCGTTCTGGAAGTTGACTCTAAAAACAAGGCAGCTAAATTGCACGTCGATCGCTGTATGTTATTTCAGCATGGGTTTTCAGATGTACTCAACTGGGATGGTGTGTGGAATCTCACAGAAAAATAGCAGTGGCCCACAGCAAATCCTCATGGTGGCGCCAGGGTTCCGAGTGGGGGCGATCGCGATCGGGGGTGCGCCTCCCATCCCACCACCAATTAACCTTAATATCCTATTGAGGTAATTGTAAATAAGCTCCAACAGGTAGTATGGTTATATAACCGGATTTGAACTTGCAAGCGAGATGCCGGGGTTTCGCCTTACGTGTTTCGTTCGCACTACCTACCGCAACAAACTTAGCACTTCTACTATTTGAAGCGCTTAAAAATAGTTAGGACTTCCGGCAGCGTTAGCCGGTTTCTGAGAAACATCTTGGAAAAAGGCGACGAAACATCCGCTCAAAAACCGGGTTTCTCACCCCGCCCGCGTAAGTCTTAATAGCGTTAGGGGTTCCTAAAAAGAGCTTGCTTCGCAGATAGTCAATGTTCGAGTCTTAGATATAGAAAACCACTAGCGTCAGTTATGAATAATTGGAATTCGCAATCGGGAGATGTTGAGTGGGTAGATCAGGTTTACCAACTATTGCTGGAGATTGCTCGGAGCTCCCTGTCAGATATCCCCAGAATCCCGGAAAACATCACTGTTAAGGCTATCCCTCTGATCCAGAAGGTACAAAGCATTCAACAAAGGCCTGACGGGCAAGTGTTCAAATCAGGTTCGTTTTCTGTAAACGATCACGAATGGGTCGATCGAGTCTGTCAACTATTGGTAGAACTAACCAGCGCGTCTTTGTCGGAACAGCCCAAAATGCCGGAAAACCTTGCAGGCAGATCTTTAGCCCTCGCTGATCGAGCACAAAAAATTAAAGAAGATATCGAAGAAAATGCAGCCCAAACCCCAGCAGATGAAGAGGACAATTCCTTACAGTCTCCAGACGCGCTGCTTTCCCTCTTGCACCACAGTTTGAAAGCTCAGCGCGCCAAAAGCTACAACTCCGATGCCCCCGAATGGCAGCAAGTCTTGAGCCTGCTCGACGTAGTGCAGTCAATTTACAAGCAAATCCAAAATTAAATTCCAGCTTTATTCAGGGGCGTCTTTATTGTGCCAGATCGCTGGCTCTTAAAGGCAGTTGCTCTTTGACATAAAAAATTTTTTGCCGTAGCCCGAACATTTCCGATTATTGCCTTATTGTCAACTACACTAGGTTTAATCGGTTCTAGGGCAAGAGAACATGAGCGGACAAAACATCGGCGATTTGTCAAAAGAAATATTAGCCGATCGCTATCAGTGCGATCGGCGGCTCGGCAAGCAAGCAGGAAGGCAAACTTTACTCGCCCGCGACTTAAAAACCCAACAGCAAGTAGTAGTCAAACTACTCTCATTCAGCAGCGACTTTAACTGGGAAGACTTAAAACTGTTCGAGCGAGAAGTCGAAACCTTAAAATCCCTATCCCATCCCGCAATTCCCCGATATCTAGACTCCTTTGAAATCGACACACCCAGCCGCAAAGGATTCGCCCTAGTTCAGAGTTACATCGAAGCCAAATCCCTACAAGAATATCTCTCAGACGGCCGCACCTTCAGCGAAAGCGAAGTCAAACAATTAGCCACAGCATTATTAGACATCCTCGCATACCTGCATCAGCGACAGCCTCCGGTGATTCACCGCGACATTAAACCCAGCAATATTTTACTCAAAAATCGATCGGGTAACAGCGTCGGGGAAGTCTACCTAGTCGATTTCGGTGCAGTTCAAACCCTCGCCACGCAACAGGGAAAAACAGTCACCGTTGTCGGAACCTACGGCTATATGCCGCCAGAACAATTTGGTGGGAGGGCGGTTCCTGCTTCCGACTTGTACGGCTTGGGAGCAACATTAATCGCCTTAATTACCAAGCAGCATCCTGCCGATTTACCGCAGAAAGATTTGCAGATTGAATTCGAGCAATTCAGCCAACTGAGTCCCGGTTTTACCAATTGGCTGAAGTGGATGACACATCCCAGTTTAGATCGCCGTCCCGCCTCAGTTCAGATGGCAAAAGAAGTTCTCGAAAAACCACAGACAATAAATAAATATTCCCTACCATTGAAACAGGGAAAAACCGTGAACACCTTTAGCTTGTTCGAGAATGCTATTTGGTACAGCACTAGGACAGGATCTCTAGCTGTAGGAATTTGTGCAGCATTTTACGCTACCTTTCTGTTGCCGATTGCGGGGACAATTGCGGGAGGAATCCTCGGCCTTTTTCTCGGCGCGCTGCTGGGTTTGGAGAACGGAATTATTATCTCACTTGTGACGGTCGCGTGTTTTTTTCCCCTAACTAATCCCCAGCTTCACCGACAGGTTTTAACTGCGATCGGTATGGCAATCTGTACTTTTACAAGCATCCTCTTTATGAAGACGCTCGATTTGGAGTCTCTTTTTTTTGGTTCTTTTGGGGACGACGTTACGTTTAGTTATGTACCCTCATTGACTGATTATATTTTTGTAGTTGTGGCACCATCGCTCATTGCAGGGCTGTCAATGGGGATAGGTAGCAAGTCTTTTGCCCGCTGGTATCAAAAAGAAAGTGGACTTTAATTTAAATTAAGGGAAAAAACATGACTGGCAAAATATTAGCAGAACGCTACGAAATGCAGCGGCAACTGGGAAAAAAAATCGGTCGCGAAACACTGCTAGCTCGCGATTTGGAAACTCAAGAATTAGTTGTCATCAAACAGCTATTCCTCGGCAGCGATTTTGAATGGCAAGACATCAAGCTATTTGAACGGGAAGCGGAAACTTTAAAAACGCTTTCTCACCCAGCAATTCCCCGCTACCTGGATTATCTGGAAATTGACGAACCAGACAGTAAAGGATTTGCCTTGGTACAGAGTTATGTAGGGGGAAAAACTTTAGAAGAGCATTTGCGTTCTGGGCGTAATTTTAGCGAAAGCGAGGTAAAAGAATTAGCTAAATCGTTGTTAGAAATTTTGATTTATTTGCACGAGCGCAATCCCCCTGTTATCCACCGCGATCTTAAACCCAGCAATATTTTACTGCACAACAGATCCGGTCACACTGTCGGACAAGTTTATTTAGTTGATTTCGGTTCGGTGCAGAACCAAGCTGCAAAATTTGGCGGCACGATTACAGTAGTGGGAACCTACGGATATATGGCGCCGGAACAATTTGGCGGGCGATCCGTTCCGGCTTCGGATTTGTACGGTTTGGGTGCGACTTTAATTTATCTGGTAACGGGTTTGCATCCCACCGAACTGTTGCAGCAGGATTTAAAAATTCTATTTGCCCATCGGGTAACGCAACTAAATCCTAATTTAATAGATTGGCTGGAGTGGATGACCGAACCGAGTTTGGAAAAACGGTTATCTTCGGCTGGAGAAGCATCGAACTCCCTCGCAAATCCCCGCGAGATACCCAAAAGTATTATGCCCGTGCAGCCGCGAGGCAGCGATATTAAATTAACAAAAAATTCGGAGTTGATAGAGATTGTAATTCCACCGCATGGATTCGCTTTTGATTGGGTTTCCATACTTTCGGGTGCGGTTGCTGCGAGTATCGCATTGTGGACTAATTATTACCAAAGTCCGATAAATCCAGTGGTTTTGAGGATGATATCAGGAAGTTTTTTAGTAGCGGCTGGAGTAATGTCGATATTTGCACTATTTCGGGAATTGCATCTGGTAATCAATCGCAAACAAATATCCTTTAGCAGCCATCTGCTGGGGCTGAGATGGAATCATTCCCAGCCAGCTCCCAGGCAGGATATTAGGCAGTTAGAAATTGAAAAAATTGGAGACAATGTTTCTGAGGTGATTATTCAAGCAGACAAAAAATATCTACTGGGAGTGAAGCAGAGACTAAGTGAATCAGAAATCGAGTGGTTAGCAACAGAACTAAGCGAGTGGTTGGGATTGAAAATTCAAAGAACTGTGAGAGACGGTAAAAAGAAGATATCGATGTGAAATTATCTCCCTCGCCCTCTCAAACCATAGCCCCCTCAAACTGTGGGATGGGCGTCCCGCCCTCCGGTGTATTTTCCCAGCAGGCGGGACACTTCACAAGCATCATCCTCAAATTGTGCAACCCCGATCGCACTCCCCCGTTTTCTCTCAATCTCATGCAGCATCGAGCCCGATCGCCCGTAAAATGCTATCAAAGGGATTTGGCAAGTAGCACTCATCCCAATCATCTGTTAACTTGGAGATATTGTTGTGGACTTATCGCTAATTCCGGCACAGCCGAAACCAGGACTGCTCAACGTCCTCATCGAAATTACCGCCGGTAGCAAAAACAAGTACGAATTTGATAAAGACTTGCAAGCCTTTGCTCTCGATCGGGTGCTTTCTTCCTCAGTCCAATATCCGTGCGACTACGGCTTCATACCCAATACCTTAGCCGATGATGGCGACCCCCTCGACGGCATGGTGATGATGGATGAGCCCACATTTCCAGGGTGCATAATCGCAGCCCGTCCGATCGGAATGCTGGAAATGATCGACGGAGGCGACAGAGACGAGAAACTTTTGTGCGTTCCCGACAAAGACCCCCGCTACGCTCACTATAAGTCCCTCAAAGACGTAGCCCCCCACCGCTTGGACGAAATAGCCGAATTTTTTAGAACCTACAAAAATTTGGAGAAAAAAGTCACGGAAATTCTGGGTTGGCAAGATGTTGATCAAGTCATGCCCTTAGTGGAAAAGTGCATCGCAGCCGATCGCAAATAAGCCCCTAGCCCGCACTCCTCGACTACAACCCGACTAAAAACTCCGGAGGCCGAACTTAAGGCGATCGCTGCACGTCAGGCGATGCAGTCGAGGAACGGGTAGCTAGAAGGTCAAATCACTCGTCAATGCCGAGTCACCGGAACGGCATTCCTCCAAACCCCGCCCCGACCCCAATCTTGAAAAAAATACTACTCCTAGAGTTAAGATGAAGCCCAAATTCTACCCCTGGGGAATGCGTTCTACGTTTGAGGAAATTTTACCCTAACACTTAGATAGATCGGCGCTATCTTAATCTCAGAACACAGAACGCGCTAAACAGCCCGCATGATGCAAAAAATAATCTCTCAAGCGTGACATCTCCTACACCAACCCGTAAGGTTGAGAATTCTAACAGCCCAAGTCTTCGGCACTCGGATGGTTTCCTGATGAAGCGCTTTATAGTACAGATTGCTAAAAACTAAAAACTAAAAACTAAAAACTAAGATTTCAACTCCCAAGTTCCTGCCGCCAAAACAAAAAAAAATGCCAGATTCCGCACCCTCTCTACCCAATCCACAGCCTTCCGATCACAAAGCCACTATGGAAAATAGTCCTTTGACCGAGTTTGTCGTTCAGTTTTGGGGCGTGCGGGGCAGCATCGCCACCCCCGGCACCAAAACACTGCGCTACGGAGGGAACACCTCCTGTGTAGAAATGCGCTTGGGTAAAAAACGCCTAATTTTTGACGGTGGCACCGGCCTGCGAGTTCTCGGCCTAAACTTGCTGCGGCAAATGCCTGTCGAAGCCCATATGTTTTTTAGTCATACTCACTGGGATCATATTCAAGGGTTTCCGTTCTTTACTCCCGCCTTTATCCCGGGGAACTGCTTTCACATTTACGGTGCGATCGCCCCCAACGGCACTACCATAAAACACCGTCTTGCCGACCAAATGCTACACCCCAATTTTCCCGTCCCCATCCAAGTCATGCAGTCCGACCTCAAATTCAACGATTTGACCCCTGGGGATATTCTCGAACTCGACGATGTGAAAATAGAAACGGCACTGCTCAACCATCCTAATACGGCGATCGGATATCGAGTCACCTGGGAGGGACACACGGCCGTCTACTGCACCGATACAGAACATTTTCCCGATCGCCTGGACGACAACGTGGTACACCTAGCTCGCAACGCTGATGTGCTGATTTACGACGCCAACTACACCAACGAAGAGTATTACAACTTCAAAACCCCGAAAGTCGGCTGGGGACACTCGACTTGGCAAGCAGGAGTAGAAGTAGCGAAAGCTGCTGGAGTCAAAAAAATCGTGATGTTTCACCATGATCCGGGTCACGACGACAATTTTCTCGATGGAGTCGAAGCAGAGGTGCAGGCAGCGTTCGCCAATGCCTGCTTAGCCCGCGAAGGCATGAGCATACCAGTGATTTAACCAAAAATAAATTCAGAATTATGAAACAGGAAAAACCCCGCAAACGTCGCAGAGTAGGCTTGCGGGGGCTTTACTCAACTTTGCTACTATTGATAATTATCTGCTGTACCTGTGGCGGATGGGTTGCAGCTCAGACTGCCTACTCTCGCACTCCGGCGCGACTTGCTCAAGTTTCTGCAATTGAAGATACTGGAACTGTCGATCGTATCCCCGAACGCTACCAACTCGGACAGCAACTGTACCTAGAAAACTGCGCCACCTGTCACATCGCTTTACCGCCGCAAGTATTACCAACAGAAACTTGGCGCCGCTTGCTGCAAGATCCCCAACACTACGGACAAACCATCAAACTGCTAGTAGACCCGCCCCGCCTGCTAGTGTGGAACTACCTGCAAACTTTTTCCCGTCCCCAAGCAAAAGACGAAGAAGTTGCCTACCGAGTCGCCAGTTCTCGCTATTTCAAAGCACTGCACCCTAAAGTAAAACTGCCACAACCCGCAAATATCAGCAGTTGCGTTACTTGTCACCCCGGCGCATCTAAATACAATTTCCGCAAGCTTACCGCCGAGTGGGAAAACTCTCCGTAGCGAACACAGGACTTACCCACAAACTCTTGAGTAGGGGCGTTATGCGGGCTCATTGAGTCGTGGGTGTATTCCTCGAAAGCGGATGAGGAGATTTTTTGATTAGTTAGCTGACTTAGCATTCATCTTCCATCACCCTTCTCTTGAAATTTTCGTAAGGGTTCAAGTCGAATTCCGGTCCGTGTAATTGAAAAAGCTTTTTCTTGATTTCTTTGTATTCTTCTTTTGCTATTTGGCGCCTATATACCTGATCATTTTGTTCAATTCGCTGAATCAAAAACACTATTGCCTTTTTATCAAAGACTTCAAGGTAAGGAGATATGGCTTCCTGAAATCGAGAGTCTGCCTGATTAAAACTTCTGCTAGCACCGTAATAACTAGATAGTATGCGACAAAATAAATGTTGCCACTCTTCTGTATCAGCTATCTCAAGCAAAAAATTTAATTGTCCCTTCCTAAAATTGAAGTTAATATCGTTTTCTATCAAAGATAAGATGTCTTCATAGTGTACCTCTAAATTCTCCTTCACAAACCATCCATACATTTTGCTTGTGTTAGTAGTTTTAACATTATGCTGTATTTGAAGTTTCGCATCTTCATTAAGAAGATCATAAATCTTAGGATTTTTTGACAAATAAAATACTAAATAATCCAAAGTGAGCGGAATCGATGAAACATTACTATAATAGTCTTTCTCTCCTTTTATTTGGTTGAGAATACTTCCAACATTCCGATTTCCGATTACCTCAAGTGTTTGCAAAATGATATCTCTGTTTTTTGTGCAATCTTCGTTGTCCAGCTTAAATACCAACTTCCAGAAACTTCTATAAATAGAAAGCTCAACTTCAGGTTTAAGTCTACTTAAATATCGATGTTCTACATATCTTTTTAATTTTTCTCTAGTATTAAGTGCTGGCGCTGCTTCCGCAATATTCTCTAAAAGTTCGTCAATTATTTTTTTCGTGTAGAAAGGTGGCTTTATAAGCAAATCCTCCAGAGTATTTCTAATCAGCGCCCTCACAGTTTCTTTGTTAGGTGTATGTAATTGTCTATCTGAGTCTAATGTAGGGTGAGCGCATAGATGGCGTTGCTTTTGAAGATATCGCAGATTTTCATATTCTGAGTTATCCAACAGATTTGTCTTTTTATGGGTATCGTCAATCAGTTTAACTTCCCAAGAGGATGATTTGGAATCATCCTTTTGTGATTTTGTAAGGTCATCAAGAATTGATTTTGCAACTGCGTCTTCATATAAATCAACAAGATATCGAAGTTTATACACTATGTCACAAACAGCGACAGACCAAAGCATTACCACTGCGGAACGATAGTTGCCATTGTGGTACGAAGATAGAACTTCTTGAAAATAATCTTTTGTCTTGCCGTAATGTATTTTTTCGGAAAGATTTTCTAAATAAAATTCTGACATTACAAATAATTTCCTCAATTATAGCTTTCTGGTGAAACAGCTAAGAGCATTTCACATTTTATTCTTTCGCTTCTTCTTGTTCTACTAATAAGCTGATTAATTTCTGAGCAGCATCACCATAATTATCAGGCGACCAAACACGATAATCCGCCCCTGTCTCCAATGGTTTTAACATTTCTTCTTTCACCAACTCAGCCCTTAATAACTGCATTATTTGAAACTTCTCAGCAGGGGATCACTGCCCAAGTCTGTCTAATAATTCAAGATTTGAAATAAAAGACCATTGAATTCATTTCTCCATTTTACCACGACCTTGAGATTTAAACCACTCCCAAACATCTTGGTCTTAACTCTTTATCTGCGTCCATCTGCTTTTATCGGCTCCATCTGCGGTTAAAGCTCAAACACAAACTAAACAGGCAAAAACAGTTCTGAAAAACTAATTTTAATCTCAGGAAAAGCTAGCATTCTAATCGCAGCATTATCTGCAAAGACTATCTTAGATTGATAGCCTCCTGCAGGATTCCGGTAAATATATGCCTCCCGTGCCTTGCAGATTTCGGAACTCTAGCTGCAACAGTAAGTCAACGCGAAATACCCGCAGGTGGAGAAAAAAGTGCCAGTGCGCCCAAAGCCGAAACACCGTCTGACGATGCACATGGATGAGCTATGGTCAAGGGTTCACCACTTCCGGCAACAAGCAGTGGGTGTGGCTAGCCGATGCCCAAACCCGCTCTCCCAGTCCACAAATAACCTCTCGCTTTACCCTCATCAATAACTCTGACGGCTAACGGTGAAGTGGCATAGAAGTAAAAAATCTGTGCCTTTAACTACTTTTTGAGCAATTGTTATGATATCTTAACTTTAGCGGAGGCTGGTTCAGACAATTTAAGAAGCCTGGTTATCAACTAACCTGATTTATGATTGACACTAAAAAAATTCGACTGAAATGGGAAAGTTATTGGTTTAAAACCTTTGGGAGATGGCGATCGTGTTCATTGACCTGCCCAATAGACAGACCTCATCCTCGGCATATTTTTTGGAGTTGGATTGGCAGTTTTTTGGCAATCACTGCAACGTCCTATCTTGCTGTAAAAACTAATTCTCCTTTACTAATGGCTCCGTTTGGCGCCACAAGCGTTCTCATCTTTGGTGTCCCTGACAGCCCTTTGGCTCAACCCCGGAATGTCATTGGGGGCAATTTCTTAGCGGCTCTCACCAGTTTAGTGATTCTGCATTTTCTCGGTTCTTCTCCCTGGGCGATGGGAATGGCTGTTTCTAGTGCGATCGGAATTATGCAGATTACCAGAACTCTACATCCGCCTTCGGGAGCAGTTGCCTTAGTCGTAATGATGACCAAACCAGACTGGAAATTTTTGCTAACACCTGCTTTTGAGGGATCAATAATCTTGGTCTTGTGCGCCGTCATCTTTAATAATTTAGCGGCAGAAAGGACGTATCCCAAGCACTGGTTATAGCATTATCTCTCATTCTCTCCTCCTTCCCTCGGGAGCACTACCCAAAATCGGGATGCTCCCTCGATTCCGACTTCCATCTGACTTCTTTCTTCCATCCGTTACATCCCGATCGCCTGCAACGGAAGCCGAACTTCCTTCTGCTAGATCAATCAAAAAAAACTGACGGATCGGGGGAAGGTCGAGCTCCCTTTTGAAAGCGTTCCCAGGACTGCTTTAACTGAGCCGGGGCTGGATATTCGCGATCGTACACCACCAGCACATTCGTCAAATTCCGTCCAGGCGGCAATAAAATCTGCCCTTGATGAGCCAAACCCACCGAAGCGCCCCCGTCCAAATTCATCGCTTCAAAACAGCCGATCGCCTGCATAACTTTAGCTTCTGCTTCCAAAGACAAACTATCAAGAAAAGTCACCAAAAATAACTTATCTCTCGAAGCCGGAAAGCCGATCGCCGTTCTCGAACCCACCCCCAAAACATGAGAATCTTTAAAACCTTCCGACAAAGGAGACAGCCAAACTTTCCCCCCTTTAACCAATCTCGGCCCGCAAGTTAGAGAAAACCAATGTTGACTCCAATCCGGCTTACCATCGATTCTAGCCGTCACCATTTCCAATTGATTTCCCGCTTTAATTCCCAAAGTCGTGCCGTAATTTTCCCATCGGCTGTACTTCAGAAACTTACCCGCCGCCACCATATTTCCCAGCACAGATTTCTGCTGATCTTTACCAAAAAAAGTCCCGTTAGCAACAACAGCAGCCCGGTAACGCGCGACCATATTTTCAAAAGGTTCATCGCCCCGCGTTACTTTAGAAGTATTTGCAAAATCTGCATTATTAGCTAACCCAATTGTGATATAAATTTCGGGGTCTGCGAGGTCAATAGTTGTGAGATAAAAACTGGCGCCAGCTACATTTTGGCGGCTGACTTGTAGGGGTTTTGCTTGCTTAGCCGAACGTCTGATAATTTGAGGTTGAGACGGCGGCGCAGCAGGAGAATTTTTTGAGGATTTTACAATAGGATTACTCGGCAGAGGTTGATTGGTTTTTCCCGATTTTACAATGGGATTGTTAGGGAGATGTGGACGAGTTTGATTTGATTGTATACTGGATAAAAAAGCGAGTGACTTTTGCCACACTTGACTTGCGAGAGTCCAGAAACTCTCTCGGTTTTGGGCGATCGCAAAATAGTCAGTCACAACCCGCGCCAAAGCTAAGCCCGTTAAAAATAAAAAAGTGCGCCGCAGCATCGGGCGACAACCTTCAGACTGTTTGCGTTTAGACATAAAAAATCTCAGCTAGGATAGCGAACAGTTTCCTATGGCTGTGACTACAATGGGCGATCGCCTGAATTCTGAAACTACCAGTAGCAAGGTGCAGGGCACCTCACCACTAATTCAAAAATCAAAACTATTTCCCTAGCCGGTATTCCGCATCCCCGCAGCAATACCATTAATCGTCAACAGAGCTCCCCGCAACAATTCACCTTTGCTGTAACGCGAGTGAATCACCCCCGGAACCCCGCCACTACCGTGCTGCCGCAAACGTTTCAGCAGTGAAACCTGCAACAAACCCAAAGGCACAATCGTCGCATTTCGCAACTGCACCGATCGCTGCAATGCCGGATCTTCGTCCAACAAACGTTGGTGTCCGGTAATCGTTAAAACTAAACCCCGAATCAAGTGAAATTCCGCAGCAATTTGCTCGAATAAAGTCTGAAAACGCTCCTTATCAGCCGGCAAAGCTAACTCCTGCACATAGTGTTCTGCAATCTGCAAATCCACCTTAGATAAAGTCATTTCTACCTTAGAAATTACCATTCTAAAAAACGGCCATTTTAAGTAGAAATACTGCAAAAGTTTCATGTGCTCTTCCGGTTCCTCCAGCAAAAACTCTTGCAAAGCTGTGCCGACACCGTACCAAGAAGGCAGCAAAAAGCGGCTTTGAGTCCAGCTAAACACCCACGGAATTGCTCGCAAACCGCTGATGTCTTTTTTGCCACCGCGACGCGCGGGGCGAGAACTAATTTGCAACTGGCTGATTTCTTGAATCGGGGTAACTTGGTGGAAGAAATCGACTAAATCCGGCTGTTCGTAGATTAAATGGCGGTAGTGCGATCGCGATCTCGCCGACAACTCTTCCATAATCTCATTCCAAGGGTCGATGCCATCAAAACCAGTGTGCAGCAAACTAGCTTGAATTACCGCCGCCGCCACAGTTTCCAAATTGTAAAGCGCCAACTCCGGCAAAGAATATTTAGAAGCCAAAACCTCGCCTTGTTCGGTAATCTTAATTCGCCCGCTAATACTCTTTCCGGGCTGAGCCAAAATTGCCTTGTAAGCAGGCCCGCCGCCGCGCCCTACAGAACCGCCTCGGCCGTGAAAAATCCGCAACTCTACATTGTATTTTTCTGCAACCATTTGCAAAGCCTTTTGAGCTTTGTGGATTTCCCAATTGCTGCTGAGGAAACCCGAATCTTTATTGCTGTCCGAATAGCCCAGCATTACCTCTTGCAATTTGAGAGTGTCGATTGGACATTGGATATTTTCTTCGCTGTTTTCCGCTACTTCCTGTGCGTATCCTCCTGTTAGCAAAGCCCGATAAAGCGGCAGTTCAAAGATTTGCTGCATTACTTCTGGCGCTTTTTTCAAGTCTTCCACTGTTTCAAACAGAGGTACTACTTGAATGCTGCTAATTCCTGTTGCTGGATCGTAAAGTCCGGCTTCTTTTGCTAACAGCAAAACCGCCAGCAAATCGCTGACATGGTGGGTCATACTGATCACGTAAGTTTCGCAAATTTCCGGACCGAATTCCTGGTGCATTTGCCGCAATATGCGGAAGGTATTAATCGTCTCGCAAGTTTTGGGAGAAAAGGGCAATTCTGCTGGAATTAAAGGGCGGCGAGTTTGCAGTTCAGTTGCGAGCCAGATAATTCGATCGCCTTCCGACATTTGATTGTAAGACTTGGGCAAAATTTGCAAGTATTCCGCAATTTCGCTCAAAGCGTCGGAGTGTACTGTTGACTCTTGGCGGATATCTAGGTAAGCCAAATTAAACCCGTAAATTTCTACTTGGCAGAGCAGATTTTCCAAGTCCCGACAGCTCAAACCTGTTTCGACTAAATTGTGCTCGATGAGCTGCAGCTCGGTTAAAAACTCAGCGCCCGATCGATAAAGGCCGGTCATTCCGGGATGTTCCGACAAAGCTTCGCGCTCCCGCTGCAACTCGTCTCCTTTGTAGAGCCGCCAATTGCGATCGCGCGTATTTTCCAGTCGCTGCTGCACGTAGGCCAGCTTCAACCGATAAGGTTCTTGGCGATAGCGGATCGCCCACTGCTCGTAAACCTCTGGAAATTCCGATCTGTCGCGATCGAGAGATTCCAGCAATTCCGGCAGCACGTCGCTCCAGTGCAGCGACAAACTCAAAAGTTCGTTCAGCCGCTTCACCGCGGCGATGTACTTCTCTAGCACCAAGTGGCGCTGATAGCAAGCTGTTTGCCAAGTAACTTTCGGAGTCACAGAAGGATTGCCGTCCCTGTCCGATCCCACCCAAGAACCGAACTTGCAAAAATTGTAACTCGGCGGTTTCAGATAAGGATAAGAAGCGTGCAGAGCTTGCTTTAAGCGGTGGTAGAGTTCGGGAATCGCATCAAACAGCACTTCATCGAAGTAGTGGAGAGTGTATTCCACCTCGTCAAGCACAGTCGGCTTGAATTGGTGCAGTTCGTCCGTGCGCCACCAGAGGCGAATTTCCTCCATCAGTTGCTCTTGGAGAGCCGCCGCTGCCCAACAAGACACTGGGTAGGGGCTTTGAGGGTCGGCCCCGAGCACCTGAAATTTCTCGTCAACTTGGTCTAGCTGTTGGAGAATCTTCGCCATTCGTCGCTGTTTGGTGCGGATCGTGTGGCGGACAATTTCTGTCGGGTGAGCGGTGAATACCAAGCGGATGTCTAACTGATCGATCAAGCGCTGAATTTGCTGGCTGGGCACGTTCAAGCGCAGCAGCATCGGGAACAGTTGGTGAAAAGTGCCGGCATCTCGGGCGATCGTCTCGCTGCTGTCTGCATTGCTCAGAACCGTTTGGACGGGGCCTGGGCCTTCCCTGTGCCGCGGGCGATCGGGGGCATCCGTTGCTTGTCCGGGCAGCTTAGAAAACATCCGCCCACCAGCATCGTTGCTGCTAGCGTAAGCTAGCTGTTGGTCTCGCTGTTCGTAGTGCTGTTCGACAATGTTGATTAACTGGAAATACAGTGCAAAAGCCCTAGCTGCGCGGATGGCGGCGTTAAGGTCGAGCTTTTCGATTAGCTGTACGACATTCGACTCGCGAAAGTGAGTGGCTTGTCCCTCGGCGGAATTGACCGAGCGCATTTGTTGGAGCAAATCCACTAATTCCTGCCCGCACTCCTGTCGCAGCACCGATTCCCACAAGTCCTCTACTACTTTGAGGCGATTTCGCAGAAACAGGTCTGATTTGGAGTAAGCGGGAGAATGGGAAATAGATGTTGCATCAATAGCCTGTTCTGAAGACTGGAGGACTGAACTCATCGGGCTGTTCCTCAATAGCTGCGGGTGTCAAGAAAATTGTATGGTTTAGTTTCGCCTAAAACACTTTTGTTTGCAGTCAAATTTGAGACAACTTATTACAAGGTAGAAAGTAAAAGGCACTTATTTACAAGGTATAAGGAAAGACCTATTCTTGCAGCACGGAGTGTACCCATTGTCAAGTTTTCAGGTCAGTTAACTTGCAGTTTGAGATTTTAGACGATCGGCGACTCGACGTTCGGCGAGCGCGAGCGTCGAGTCGCGCTAAGTCGAACAATTTGAGATTTACTCCCAAGATGAATCTGGGAAGTTGAACTAGGGGGTTGCCCTGAGCTTGTCGAAGGGTCGAAAATTTTTTTCTCTCCCCGACAGAAGTACGTGGCACAGTATCCGTTTTTGGGCGGGGTCAAAAAATTTAACTTCTAGCTGCTGCATCATTCATTGGGCTTTCTAATCCTGTGATTGAGGAAAGTTGAGCACGGGGAGGCGCGAGCCCCGAAAAACTTCTTCGCTTTCAACGCCGATCGACGCAACAAACTCAGCAGCAGCTTTAGCCACCACCAACCCGCCCAGCATGGGTAAGGCGACCAAGCTCAATAAAATATCTGAAGGAATTGGCAACTTTGGACTGTTAGGTGTTTCAGTTTTGAGCAAGTCTTGGTTTTCCGACGGCATAAATTCCTCCTGTGTCAATCCGTAATCCTCAGTTTACAAGGCAAATAATCATCTTGACCGCTGCTTTGTGACTAATGACTTCTGAGATCAAATCATGTGACATCCGACGAAAGATATCCTGCAAGCGATCGTCCCCGCATAGCCAAGTCTATAAATATCTTCTCGCAAGAGATTAAGCTCGCACTCGGAAAAAACGCTTTGTATAAAATCGGGATACTCCCCGAATGCTATCGATCGTGCGACTGTCTCCGGGGAGCATGACGAAACCACAGCACTACAGTCGGAAAATAATAGACATTTCCAGAAAAGCCAGTCTTGAACAGGCATCCTGCCTGTTCCACAAGAATTCTGAGAGAGGTCTAATTATTATTCGGATGCAAACGGAAACGATATGACTAATGACGAATAACTTATTGCTTGGCTTAATTTGGACTTATCTGTGCCAAAATGTCGAGGTATTATCAAAAAAATATTCCCCAACGGCTCCAAGCCGAGGGGATACAAGGCAAGACACTAAGTCCAGCCTGGCTTAAACCAGACAAAACGGTTAGGCTCGGCAAATCAAATAATTGTCTGTAAAATCTGTAACTGTGCTATTTCTAGAAAACAAAACCAGCTTTGGCAAAATTTAGAGTTTCATGTTGAATGCGAACGGGAGCATATTGGCAGACAATCGATCGAGCGCGTCGCAGTGGGCCGGGGAAGCTTTAGGGCTTCCCGAAGTTCAAGTACAAGCGCGTTTGCGGGGAAATCACCTGCACATTTTGTGCGAAGCAGCGCAGTGTCCGTCTCAAGAATTGGTGACGGCGAGATTTACCAACGCCCTCGAACACACTGATATAACGCGACTGCTGCCCGATCGACCTAAAATTTACCAGTTGTTTCTGTGCGGCCGCAAAATCGGTTCCAGACAAAATGACTGGACAGTCCGGCTCGATTGCAGCAGTCCCAAGCGACAGCAACAGCCACAGCAACCGGAACCAAAAGTTGCCGAAGTGCCGCCGCCAGCGAGTTCCCCCCACGAAACGCCAGCCAGCCCTAAAAGAGGCGGATTTTTCGGCAAATTTAAGAATGACAACCAGAAACTCAAACAGACACCAAAACCGGTAGAAAGATCGGCCCACGCGCCGCAAGTACGGGAAGAACTGGATTTTGACGCCGAAAGTCTGCCCATCGCCTCCCGGATTCCATACCCAGAAGTTTTTGAAACTTCCGCCGTGACGATCGACACTTCGGCGGCTGCGACGCGGGAAGCTTTTAGTTCCGGCCCTCCCCCGCAGCAGAAAGCGAACCGTGGCGCGGTGGCTTTGATTCAATCCCCCGAAGCCGACTCAGGCGAGGGCGATCGCGATGGAACATTGACGGTTTCGCCGGAAACGTTGGCGCGCCGGGGCTATCCAGATGCGATCGCCAGCTATCTCAGCGAAATCCTCGGGCCGATGGGAGTTTCGGTGAAAGTCAGCATTCGCGAAAAAGAACTCAAAAGCAGCCGAGAAACCTTACCGGTCAATGGGCAGGCAAATATCAAGCCCAAAGAACGTCGACTGCTAGTGCTGTGCGAGTCAGCTTACAGCCCCGACCCCTCATTGCTGGCAGAACCCATCGCCGGCAGGCTACGGAAACTGCAACTAGAGGATTTCCGGGAAGCGGTGATCGCCAGCCAAGTCAGCGGCGAAGCGAAGCCGGACTGGCTGCTGCGGGTGGATTTGACTTCGCCGGACAAAATTCTCAAGGAATGGGCCAGGTGGGGAGACGTACAGTCGATCGCCAAACTGCTAAATCAACACTTGGCTGCATCGAGAGTCGAAGTGCGGGCCACCCTCAAAGAAGCAACCCTCCACCTGTTTTGCAGCAAAACTGCCAAAAAAGGACAAAAGCCTAAACGGCAAGAATACCCGGACAAGCAGCAAACCACCGATACGATCGCCCCTTTGTTAGCCTCCTTTGCGCCCCAAGGCATCCGCGCAGCTACTATCTACGGCGTAGAACCAGCCAAGGACTCTCAGGTGGCGCCAGAGTCCCCCGTGTGGATAGACTGGGTGGACTTGCCTGCCGCTCACCACCCCGACTTGGCTGCAAGCGCCAGAATGCTGGCAGCCGAGGGCGACCAATTGGCTCTGACTTTTTTATTGAACAGGTTGCTCAACCCCAATCTCAGGCGCAAGCTGGAAACAGGAGGGATTCGGGCTGTCGTGCTGCAAAAAGCCAACGTGCTGCACGTCATGACAGAAGCTCTGACTTGCCCTTCTCAGTCGAAGGTAGGCCCCCCGGTGGCGAAATTTTTGCGGCATTTACAAATTCCGGGAGTGGCAGTGGTGCGAGTCTACGGACGCCGCGCCGGCCAGAAACTGCCCCTGTGGCGCTACGCAATCGACCTCAGAACGGCTGTTGACGAGGCATCAGCGACGGCACCCGCACCCGTTCCCTCCCAAGTGGCTGTGTTGGAAAAGGAACCGGTGCCGGAGTTTGCGCCGGCGGAGGATGGGAGTTTTTCGGGTTTGGGCGACAATTTGGTGTTCGATGCTCCGGTGCCCAACTCCTGGCGGCCGCGTTTCAAAATCAGACTCCCCGGATACAATCTGGGCGAACAGTTAGTTCAAGCTGCGGTGCAACCGCTTGTAGCTTCGGGTTTGTTTGTTCCCAACGATGGTTTATCAACGAATGCTGCTGCGCCGGGGGGCGTGAGAGCCGATCGCGCCGCCGGCATGGCTTTGATTTGGGCGATCGCCGGCTGTCTGGTGGCTTTCAATACCGATTGGCTCCTGGGTCTATTTCTGCAATCTGCGACGGTCAGTCAAGCTCCTAGCGCTTCCGAAGTTTGCAGCGGCCCAAATTGTCAAAATTCATCCCCCAAGGCTGTGGCAGACGTTACAGCCCCACTTCCGAAGGAAACTCCCAACCCCGTTCCCCCTGCTGAGGAGGTGAATTTGCCTCAAACTCCGTTGCAGCCGTCGCCGTCAGCGAACCGGGAAGAAGCCTTTAATGGCTCTGGGTTTACGAAACCGGGAAATACTAGCGTTCCTGTAGTTGATGTTTCTGCTCCTGCGGTGTTCCCAACTTTGAGGAGCCAGCAGCTTGACGAGCAGATAGCGCGCTATCAAGAGTACATCCACCTGCACAAAAAACCGCCGGATATTTTAATTGTCGGTAGTTCGAGGGCGCTGCGGGGTATCGACCCGGCGGTTTTGGAAACCGCTTTGGCAGCTTCGGGCTACCCGGGGCTGAGGGCTTACAATTTTGGGGTTAATGGAGCTACTCTCCAGGTTGTAGATTCGATCGTCCGCCGGATTTTGCCCCCGCAACAACTGCCGAAATTGCTGGTGTTGGCGGACGGGGCGAGGGCTCTCAACAGCGGGCGGCCGGATTTGACTTTTAGTGCGATCGCTTCTTCTGAAGGTTACAGGCAATTGAGCCGGGGTAGTTTTCTGATCCACACCAATCCATTAGAATCCGAAACATCGAAGGAAAGCGCCAACAACCCGGTGGCGACTGCCACGGAATTGCTGCACAATTTGGGACAAACTCAAGCTAACGTTCAGCAATTGGTGAGTCAAAAGTTGATTGAGGGTTCTGCAATTTACAAAAAGCGCGATCGACTCAAAGGGTTTTTGCGATCGATCGTTAATCCCTCAGCCCCTGTTGCAACCGACAGCCCCCAAACCGCAGCCCTGGGTGAACAAACAACGGAAAATGTCCCGCCACCTGCTGTTAGTAAACCAGTCAGCGAGTATCAACCAAATGGCTTTTTGCCGATCGATATACGCTTCAATCCTGATACTTACTTTCAGAGCCACCCGAAAGTATCTGGTTATTACGACTCCGACTATCAAAATTTTAAATTGATAGGCGAACAAGCTCTAGCACTCAAAAATTTGATCGAATTTACCAAGGTTCGCAACATCAATCTCGTGTTTGTGAATATGCCTCTGACTGAAGATTATTTAGACCCGGTGCGGACAGGTTACGAACAAGAATTCCGGCAATATATGCAAGAATTAGCCGCTCAAAGCGGACTAATTTTCCTAGATAATAGTTTATTGTGGCCCCAGGCGCGGGAATCTTTTTCCGATCCCAGCCACCTCAACCGTTACGGTGCTGTTGCAGTTTCTAAGCGGTTGGCTCAAGATCCCATGATTCCCTGGCCGGCGAAACAGTAGTTTTGACTTTTTAGTTTTGAGCTATTTTAGAAGTTAGAGGCTCCCAGCGTTGCGAGTTCGGCGCGACCATCTCAAAACTATTCTTTCCTGCGGCTAAATACTAACAATGAAAAGATTGATATTTCCTGAAAATAGCAAAAATCAACAGATAAAAATTCCGAAAAAAAATCTGCCTTTGATATTTTTTATATTATCTTTAGCATTTTTCTGTTTCAGTTTGTATAAAGGTTTCTTTTTACCTTTAGCTTTATCATCTGGGCCGCCCAGCAACGAACAAAGTAGCGAACAGCAAACTCTGGCACCCTTTGAACAGGTTGTCCAAGACGCACAAAAGTTAGAGGGACTATTTACCCTTTACCGCAATCAAGCAACTGATAAAGTATATCTGGAAATTAAACCGCAACAACTCGACAAAAAGTTCCTGTGCTTTGTGACATTGGCATCGGGTTTGGGGGAAGCGGGCATTTTGAGCGGAATGCCGATCGGCGATTTCTTGTTTCAACTGCGGCGCGTCCAAAATAACGTGCAGTTTGTGATACCAAATATAAATTTTCGCACAAGTCCGGGCGACCCGCAAGCAGGTTCGGTAGAACGGGGATTTAGCGAATCGATTCTCTATTCTTTGCCGCTCAAAAGCATTCATTCGCAAAGACAAACTCTGCTGATCGATTTAGGCGATTTGCTGATGAGCAAAAAGCGGGATTTACCAGGGGTAAAAGCGATTTTGCCGATGATTTTGGGCGCTTCTTACTCGATCGATGAAGACAAGTCTTATTTTAAAGATGTTAAAGCGTTTCCGCTGAATGTGGAAATTGCTTCTATTTACGGTTTTTCTAGCGATAATGACAGTGAACTTAACTATTTACCTTCGGTTCCTGACAGTCGGGCTTTTAACCTCCGCATTCACTACAGTTTCTCGGAAGTGCCGCTAAATAACGGCTACCGCCCCAGACTTGCGGACGAGCGAGTGGGCTATTTTCTTACAGCATATAAGGACTTTTCTGACAAGAGCAGCCGGGAGCCTTTTGTGCGCTATATCAATCGCTGGCATTTGCAAAAGCAAATCCCGACGGCGCCGATGTCGCCGCCGGTACAGCCGATCGTCTTTTGGATTGAAAATAATGTGCCTCCCGAATACCGAAACGCAATTCGCGAGGGCGTTTTGGAGTGGAACAAAGCTTTTGAAAAGGCAGGTTTTACTGAGGCAGTTCAGGTCAAACAAATGCCGGACAATGCTAAATGGGACCCGGCTGACGTTCGCTACAATACTATTCGCTGGTCTAGTTCTTTTGAGCCTCAGTTTGCCGGCATCGGGCCGTCTCGCACTAACCCGCTGACGGGGGAAATTTTGGATGCTGACATTCTGTTGGATGCTAATGTGGTCCGGGAAATCAAACAGGGTTATCGGTCTTTGGTGGAACAAAATAGATCGCTATCTAAGAGTTTTCAAGGGCGAAACGGTTCTAATACCAATCCCTGTCAGTTTGGGATGTATTCTCGCTATTTGAATGTGCTAGAAAATGGGGATTTAGGAAAAAGCAGCGGGGAAAATGCTCAAGGTGGAATTGCTGATGATTTGCCGACTTTGGTAGAAAGATACCAAGAGCAAAAGCGATCACCTTTATCGCGGTTGGTTTCGAGTTCGGATATGTGTTTTGGGTTGGAATCGAGCCGACAGTTTGCGATGGGGGCAATGTCAATGGATCTGTTGGACAATGCAGCGCCTAGCAGTCCGACAATTGACAATTATGTGAATGAATATATCAGATATTTGACGGCGCACGAAGTCGGTCACACTCTTGGTTTGAGGCACAATTTTCACGGGAGTACGATGCTGCAACCGGAGGATTTGAACAATACTCAGGTAACTCGCACGCAAGGTATGGTAGCGTCGGTGATGGATTATGTGCCGATTAATTTGGCACCACAGGGAACTGTACAGGGCGACTATTTTCCCAGGATTGTAGGGCCTTATGACGATTGGGCGATCGAGTATGGTTACAAGGTGATTGGCGGCGCAAACCCCAACAGCGACTTACCAGCGCTGCAACAACTTGCCAGCCGCGCTGCGGAACAGCAATTAGCTTACGCGCCGGATGAGGATTCTGTTGATATTCTCGATCCCGCTGCAAATACTTTCGATCTCAGCGCTAATATGCTGAGGTATTCGCAATGGCAATTGGATAATGCTAGGGCGATGTGGAAGCGTTTAGAAAAGCGAACTCCGGTTGGGGAAGACGGTTATAACGAACTGCGGGTGATGTTTGATTCGGTGTTCGGGTATTATGTCAACCAGGTGATGAATGCTACTTTGTACGTCGGCGGGCAGTCGTTTAACCGGATTCGCCCTGGAGATACTAATGCGAAGTTGCCGTTTGTGCCGATCGAACTTTCTCAGCAGCGAGAAGCTTTAGCAACATTAGAGAAGTACGTTTTTGCCCCGGATGCGTTTAGTTTTGCGCCGGAATTGCTCAACAAATTGGCGCCTTCGCGCTGGGAGCACTGGGGAAGTCCGGCTTTGGTGTTTCCTCTAGATTACCCGATCGGCGATCGAATTACTTTTTTGCAGCGGTTTGTATTGCGGGTTTTGCTATCTCCGACGCGCTTGGCGAGACTGCGGGATGCCGAGTTAAAATCGTCGCCGGAAACTGCTTTGAGGTTGCCGGAAGTGTTGGATACTGTGCAAAAGGATATTTGGCAAGAGGTTTTGCAGCCGGAAAAGAAGATGCAAATTTCAACTTTTCGGCGTTCTTTGCAGCGGGAACATTTAGCAATTTTGATCGGAATGGTGCTGCGAAAAACCAGTGTTCCAGAGGATGCGCGGAGTTTGGCTTGGTACGAGTTGCGGCAGTTGCGGGAGGGTTTGAGTAAGAGTATTCGGAATTTGGATCGGAATGCTGATGCTTATACGCGCGCTCATTTGGAGGAAACGCGCGATCGAATTTCTAAAGTTTTGAATTCGCAAATTCAGTCGAATTAATTTTATAGTTAGGTTCTCGTCGCAGTAATTCTGTGAGGAGTTACTAATTCAAGTCAGTATCAGCTTGGTAGCGCACATTCACGATCGCCAATGCGCTTTCGTCGCTTATCGCTTAGCTAGTTGTTGCTTCAAATCTCGGATCGCAGCGCTGGTGTTGCGTTGCTGAGCAATTTCTACACAGCGGGCCGCACTTCTCGGTTGCGATACTTCCGACGCGGAATTGAGCCGTCTCCAGGGCGATCGTACAAACTCTGATAATGTTGCCCGGTTTCAGGTAAGCGTATTACAGAAGCCGCAGGCAATTGAAATTTTTCGGGTGAGACGAGGGAAAGCATGGTCTAAGCTGACTTTTGCAGCCATTGATTTTAATGATAACAAGAGTGGTGCGGGGGCTCAGATTTGAGCCTTGGCGGTTGCTCTATTTTCTGAGGATAGGGAAAGAGGGCGATCGTTGCAAAGCCTTGGCACATAACCTACTTTTTTGCTGATTTACGTCCTATCTGTTTCTCTATTTCTTCAATGGGTAAAAGCAATGTATCCTTAATCTCTTGTCTGACTGCTAGGCTTACATAGCAGTCACTATTCAGACAACTTACGAGTAGATTGTTTGCATCATAATACTGCCTCAAAAGCTTTTTTTGGTAATTATTGAATGGTTCATGATATACACTTTGTCCCTCACTATCTATAGACCTTAACTTTTCAACTAAGCTTCGTCCCTCTTTGTTCCACCATTCATCTTTCATTTCTTGAGACTGAACTGAATGGTTTAATTCTTTAGGGAATTCTTGCAACAACTGCTTAACATCAGGATTAGAAGTTTCAAACAATCCAGTCTCACAAGCAGATAATACAACCAACTTAGTTTCTAAAGTAGAGTCTAAAACTTGATTGGCATGGATGCTCTTTTTTTCGTCCATATTCATGCTTGAAGATAACGAATTGTCTAAAAAAAGCTCATGCCCTGAGAAGTGAAGCACTTCCGGCAAATCAACTTTAGTAGCAACAGCAATCGGAGCTGGGAGTTCTTTGTTTATAGCTAAGCTTCCCGGCAGATCACAAGGGATATCGAGAAAACGAGATAAAACAAAAGCTCGAATTAAAACAGGCTCAATTTCAATATTAATTGAGACTGACTTTTTCATAACTTGGATGAGGAACTGTTGCAACGTATTATCAAGAGCCAGAGTTTTATCTATAGCTTGTTTCATTAGCAGCAATAAGTTATCGGCACTAGCTAGCATACTTACTGCTAGGATAAAGACTTCTCGCCAACATGGTTCTGAAGCATGATTGACGAATGCTTTCAGAGCTTCATGATCGGATTTATGGGAAATGATACTAGAGACAATACTCTTGGCAGTAAAGTATTCATGAAAAGCTAAGTGCGAGAATGAATAGATGTCACGTACCCTTTCTATAAGTAAATTGTGTTGTGCTTCAATAGACCTAAGCACCGCTCTACTGTCTAAGTCTAGAGTGTTTTCATGGCTTTCTGAATCAGCTAAATTAGATAAGTATTCTGTGATATATTGCTCAACATCTCGTCGTTTAAAGAAATATTCTCCGCGCTCAAAAGTTTTCCAGGCAATATAACTAAGTAAATTTTCTTTGCGCTTGACCGATAACTTTCTCGAAATTTGATGTCGTTCAATATTTCGTTGAGCATCCCATTTTTCAAGGCAAATATCTATTACTTCTTGATATAATTCAGATTTGTTTATGGGAAAGTCACCGCTCTCTTCAAAGATTACACACAAAAGATTTAACAGTAAAGGATTAGATGCTAATGCCTTGAGATGATAATTATCATTAAGTTTCCGGATCAAAGACTTGGCTTTGGAAGCATCTTTTTGACCAAACCACTTATTAACAAAGGTATTGACTCGTTCGGGGTCAAAATCTGCAATCTCGACCTCTACAAAGTGTTCAAACACATAATTTATTGCTGCAGTTCGACAGGTGATTATAAACTGATTGTCTGCGAAAGACATAGACAGTTGGCGAACTTGATTTACAACCATCGCAGCATCTTGCTGACGAATCTCATCTAATCCATCCAATAGGATCAATGCTTTGCCATATTGAATAATGCTCTTTAGCTCTTCACCATATTGGTTAGTGATAAATTCTATAAGATCCTGTTTATGCGAAACTTCTGCCAAATCCCTCAAAGTAATAAACACAGGGACCCGATCTGCCTGAAATTCTCCATCCAAGCATTTCATCGCCAAGTATTTTAGGAAAGTCGTTTTCCCTGCTCCAGGCTTACCTAGTATCACTAACTTGCTATAACGGTTAGCTGCATCTAGTCCAGGTATCCGTGCTTCAGCAATTTGAGATAATCCAAAGCGATCAAACTTGTTTGCATCAACTTTTTGTAATAGTTCCGTAAGCCCTAATCGCCTGCGTCCTGAAATCTTTTCCAGAATATTGACATGAGTATAAATACCTTGACTACCAAGCAACTCCACGGGGTGAGTCATATCCAACACCCTCATGGAGCTGCAATGCTTATCAATAACTGGCTTTACCCTCTTACGATTTTCTTGAACCAAGGCATCGAGATTACTCTCAGTGGCAACCTTGTTTGCACTGTCTGAAACATCTAACACCTCATCCCAACTAAGGTCTAGAGCTGTACAGATTGCAATAAAGGTATTACGGTCTACGGGGTGACCTGCAAAGAAGTTAGCAACTGAGGCACGAGACAGTTTAACTTGCCCCGCTAGCTGCGCTTTGGTCAGTTTTTTGAAGGCTACAGCTTCCTTTGCCCGTTTACCGCCTTCGGGAGATAGGCGCAATGAACGACTTGCCATAGTTACACCACAGTATTCAGACGACTTTACATAATTATAGTTATACATTCTCAGACAAAGGTTGACAATCTTAGCCATATTAGTTATTCTCAGACAAAGACAGTCATTCTAAGATGTTCTAAGCGCCAAACTTGGACATACGCAAACATACTTATTGTAGGAGCAAGCGATCATATGCCCAATCAGTCCCCTGATCCATTGTCACAGCGTTCTTTTTACGAGTTTTTAAGAAAACTTCTTGATCAGAACCGTAACGGTGCCGATAGCGCTGGACTCGTAGCGTATGTCGCTACTCTCGGTTTTCTTGCCTTTATCTTTATCTCTTTTGTAACCTGGACCGTCGTGAGAACTGTTAATACGGTTCCTACGACCGGCAACGCTACCACAATCACAAATACGCAAGGAGGCTCGCCTCAATCCAAGTGACTGTTTGGCATTGGGCGATCGTTGTGTTTCCTCTCGCGAAGCGATCGCCCAACCTTGTATCGAGTCTCTACCAGTCAACACGGATTTCTGTAAATATACGGACAATTCCCATCTATCTCTCTGGTGAAAAAACAACTTTTCCGTATAACACCTTAATCCCTAGTTATACGGAAATTTTCCCTCTATCTCGTTTTCGTTATAATTGTCTGAAACCTTTGTCTCTAACTGACTTCATTTATCACCCCAAACTCACACCGCGATATAATTCCTAGATCGCGACTTCAAGCTCAATACTCTGAAACAGCGTCACCCAAAGCCTGCCTCAATCCACACAACTACTTGCTTCCGGCAATAACTAAGGTAGGGGGCGTTGACGAATTTGATCGCGCTCCACCACCGTAAACCGTTCCTCAAATTGCAATCCTTCAGTCTGTAATAAATTTAACAATATTGATGCTGGTTCTTCCGGCGTGTGAGGACGAAACCGCAAATAAATGACACCTCTTGGCGATCGCAGCCGCCAACGATATCGGATATTCAATTTCCGCAGCACGCGCGATCGGAGCCGCTTGAATTCGTTCTAACAGGCGTCTCAAAATGACTTCGGCATCAGCAGGAGAAAGTTGTTCTTGAAGTTTGGCTTGCATGGCATTCACCTTTCATTAATAGGCGAAATAGAGGCGTCTCCTCGGCGATCACTCCTGGTTTTTAGTCGAAATTTGCGCTACAATAATAAATTCATCGGCCATATGACTTGGGCGAGGGTAGCTAGATGGTTAGCTGGATTCTAGAAGATGGTGTATTTGGCTGCTCTATGGCTCCACTTGCAACGGAGATTCGCAAGCAAGGACACAATGTTAAGATTGTTGACTATACCAGAGGCATAACAGACTATCAACGCTTCTTTCCCCAAACAGAGTGTGTCATCTTCTATGGGTCACTCTATATAGCTGAACAGATTCTCAGTTGGGATTTGTCTTGGACACCAGGAATTATCGGGACTATTGAACATTATCATTGCACAGCCTATTATCCTCATCTTAAACCTTGGCTGTTGAATGCAGGGGGTTATATTTTGCCACTATCAGAGTTGTCTTCCTCTGTGGTTGAAAAGCCTAAATTACTTTTCAATCTTGAGGAGAGCCAACGTTTGTTTATCCGTCCCAACAGTCCACTTAAACCTTTTGCAGGTAGTCTGTATTCTCCTAGAGAAGTGACGGACTTAGACAGTTTTATGAAACGCCATTACCTCGAAGACCCGAACATTTTGGTGGTGGTTGCACCGGAACAGTCCATTGAAGCAGAATGGCGAGTGATTATTGCCCAAGGACAAATCTTGTGTGCTTCTCAATATCGGCAGATTGAGAAACCTTACTATCAATCCGGAATGCCTGAGATTGTGCGACAAGTAGCCGAAGCGGTGGCGCAACAACAATGGCAGCCTGACCCAATTTGGGTTCTAGATCTCTGTTGTTCGGGTAATTTGGCTTACGTTATAGAGATTAATTTTCTATCGTGTTCAGCCTTGTATCAGTGTGATTTGAGCTTAGTTGTGAGAGAAGCATCAGAGGCGGCCTGGAAGCGGTGGGTCCAGAAGCAGCAAGGGATATAATATTTTGCACCTTGCGATCGAACGTCAAAATTACCCGTTGCTCAATCGATCGAAACTCACACCGCGATATAATTCCTCGACCGCAATTTCCAGCTCAATACTCTGTAAAGTATTATTTGTGCGTTAAGCGTAGGCAGGAAGTGGCTCATAAACGAGTTGCATGAGTTTTCCTGAAGGAACGGTTTCCATTGCATAGGTATTACCTTGAGCATCGGCAAAATCTACTAGATAAGCGCGATCGTCAAAGCTCATGAGAATAGTGCCAACTTGTCCTGGCCGGAGCAAAATTGGCTCAGAGGTGTCTTTATGGATTGCCTGAATTTCTGCGGTCAAGGCAACAACATCATACTCGTGTAACGTCATCACAATATCCTCAGTTATTGACAGGAGAGGTATTCGCTCTTTTTTAGCCGCTGATTAACGCTGATTAACGCAGATAGGAGAATGGGGCTCGCTATTTTACCATAAATAAACAAAACCCGCTAGATGCGGGTTTCATTTTAATAATTGCTATTTAACTAATTACTACATCACAACTGCACTAATCAAAGTTTGCACATTTTGTACAAAAGCAGTAGTGAAATTATGAGTCACAGGCAAACTGTCAACCACTATTCCAGCGCACAATAGCATCAGGTACAGAATAGAGTATTTAAAGAGCGATCGCGCAACGGCCTTATCCTCGGGAGTCTGCAACAGCAACCAAGCTTTTTGGGCAAAAATAGCACCGAGGAAAATAGCTGTTCCCGCATACACCGCGCCCGCTAAATGCAGGGGATAAACTAACAGCAAAGTTGCAGGAATCATCAATAGCGTGTAAATCCAAATTTGGCGGGCTGTCTCTTCGTCGCCCTCAATTACAGGTAACATCGGGACGCCTACTTCCTTGTATTCATCGCGAATCATCATTGCTAATGCCCAAAAATGCGGCGGTGTCCACAGGAATATAATCCCAAACAGCAGCCACGCACCCCAACTCAAATCTCCCGTCACCGCAGCCCACCCAACTAGCGGGGGAATCGCCCCTGCTGCACCGCCGATGACGATGTTTTGCACGCTGTGACGCTTCAGCCAGTGGGTATAAATTAGGACATAGAAAACGATGCCTGACATTGCTAGCAATGCGGCTAATAAGTTGGCAACAACTGTCAGCAATGTAAAGGATATTGTAGCTAGGGCGATCGCAAATATCAAAGCATCCCGCTTCTTGACACGCCCGGAAGGAATCGGCCGCCACCGGGTGCGCTCCATAATATAATCGATGTCGCTGTCGTAGACACAATTAATGGTATTCGCCGACGCGGAAGCTAAAGCACCTCCAGTAATAGTTGATACCAGCAATAGCGGGTCTACTTCTCCTTTGGCGGCCATCCACATTCCTGCTGATGTGGTGATTAACAGCAGTAAAATAATTCTGGGTTTCGTTAGTTGATAGTAACTTTTCACGACTTGCGAAAAGTTTTCGTGGAGGCGAGGGCTGTCGTTGGTAAGGATTTCTTGCATCGGTTGTAAGCTGTTAGTAATTATTTGCGAATTCGTCATTAGTCATTAGGTTGGAGTGGCGGGTTTTACGAGAAAAATTTGGTGTAGCTACAAGGATTAATAAACCCGCCACCTCTTACTTTAGTCTTATCTCTCAAGCTGATAAAACTCGATCGCGCCAGGCTAAAACACTAAAAGCTATCAGGGTTCCCAGCAAAGCAGCACCGACTGCTTGGTGGGCGACTGTCAGCGGTTCTACCTGAAGGTGCAGCCGGAAAGTTGCCAATCCCAAAACTAATTGAGCAATTAGGCAAACACTCGCCCAATTAGCCAGTTTTCGCAAATTGGGACTCAGTGCAGGCTGCCGCCAAGCCATGACTGCTACGGCTAAAGTCGCTGCTGTAGCTGGTACGATACCGGCGATGTGGCTGTTCATTACCGAGCACAATTCTGAGGAGCTCAAACATTGGTGCAGTGCCCATCTAGAGCCTACTAATGCTCCTAGCAAACTTTGCAGGTAAACTAACAATGCTGCGATCGAACTTACCCAAGCCAATTTGCCGACATTTCCTGTAGCTTCGTAGGGAGTCAGCATGAAACCGATGACTAGCAGGGCGCCAAAAAATAGTAAAGCTGTTCCCAAGTGAGCGGTAACGATGTCAAATCTCAGCAGTTGTGTTACTGTCAAGCCGCCCAATACGCCCTGAAAAACGATTAAAAATACTGCTCCGGCGCTCGCCCAAGGCAGCCATTTTGGCAGGCGACTGCGGTAAAACAAAGATAGTCCTAAAAGTGCGATCGCGCTTAAGCCAATTGCCGCAGCGTCCAATCGGTGAAACCACTCCAGAAATACTTGCAAATTCATTTGCGCTGCGGGTATTAATTGACCGTAGCACAGCGGCCAGTCGGGGCAAGCGAGCCCCGCATTCATAACTCGCGTAGCGCTGCCTACTGCCATTAACAGCCAGGTTGCGATCGCAATTTTCCACACTAGGCCGCGGATAATATCTTTTGGCTGCCACTGCACTCCTGCTGCTGCGTTTGGCTGATTTAAAACTGAGTTTGCCATGGAATTTACCTTAGCCGTTGTTATCGATCGAACTTAATTAAATATCGAGGTTTTGCTTTGACTGAGCTTAGCCTAGCTTAACACTCTTTTTCTCTGACCAACCGTCATTTTTACTACCTTAGCGACACTTTTATCCAATTAGTTTGTCTTTATAATTTTTTTAACTTTATTCTTTATATTACAAAAGATGTCCTTTATTTTGTCAAACTTAAAAAAACTTTAATCTTTCCCCGCTCCTGGATAATTAAAAACTCCCCCACTGTCTAGGTTAGGCCGAAAAAATAAAGATATAATTAAGAAAAAGAATTTATTAAATAATTGTGATATGCACGGCTCAAAAATGTTTACAAAAAGCTAAACAACATAAAAAAACCTATAAAGTAGGATTCGCAACAAACTATATTTAGCTGATTGTTCTAGCTTAGTAGGAAGTATGACCGCAAATAAAACCGCAGTCAACAAGTTAAGCAAGCTATAAGCCAGCGACTCTTTACTCCAGGCTTCGTAGCCGCGACCAAGCTGTTCAAGGATGGAAAAAGAAACAGGAAAAATACCGGGTTCGCTGGTGGCCCTAGATGACGGCATAGCTCGCAGCAATCAGCTTGTGGTACGGTCAAAACAACCACCTGATGCCACAGCAAGCCTCAGAATAAGCACCGATGGTAGAGGCTTTTATAACGTGACGATCGCGCTCGCCACAGCTCTATTTATGGCATTGCATAATAGCGGGAGGATTTGGATTGTTTTGTGGGATGGGCTCTCTTCGCCCGAAGGCGTGTATTTTTACAGCAGGTGGGACGCTAACCCCTATTCCCCACAAGAATCATTCTCAAATTGTACAACACCCCGATCGCACCCCCACCGATCGCAGACTCAGGATACGCGCTGCGTGAAACAGCAGCAGAAATCACACCAGAAATGCCTCCCACCCCCAGCAGCGCCAAATACGACAACAAGCCAAACCCTCAGAGACGGGATAATCCGCAGGTATCACACTCAACCTCACTGGCATCTAAGCTGCTACGCAGCTAGATTGTAGAATATCAAGTAGAAATAAATTACCAAGCGCTAAAATATATGTATATGTCAGCCAAAAATCATCTATCTCCAGTAGAACAATTAGAATAATTGCTACATAAATTATTGAATGAAGGAAAACTTGTTATTAAATGCGCTACCTCCCGTACATTGCTCGTTGCCGAACTTCCTTCCTTCCTTCCTTCTTTGAATCTAAAACCTAAAATCTAAAATTCTGCAGCCATGTCCCAAAAAAATGAAACCGCTGTTCTGGTATTATCGCTCCTAATTACGATCGGGCTAGCCGGTGCAGGTATTTGGTGGCTGACAAGCCGCGGTGGCATCAATGCCGGAGGTTCATCACCCCAAAATCAGACATTTTCCAAGTCCCCGACGGGAAATTCCCCGCAGTCAGAGCAGGCAATTGGGCAGCGTCTGAGTGCCGGACAAAAACTGTTAATTCCCGAGCAAGCAACAACAACCAAACAAGCAGCAGTACAGGCGATCGCATCTGGCAACTATAACGCAGCTATTTCCGACTTACAAGCTTCGCTGAACACCAATCGCAACGATCCCGAAGCACTAATTTACCTCAACAACGCCCGCATCGGCAACCAAAAATCCTACACAATTGCCGTCGCAGTTCCCATTGGCAGCGATATCAATGGTGCTCAAGAAATGCTGCGGGGCGTCGCTCAAGCTCAAAATGAAATTAACCAAAGTGGCGGGATTAACGGTACTCGATTAAAAGTGCTAATTGCTAACGACGACGACAACCCACAGACGGCCTCGCAAATTGCCAGTGCTTTAGCAAATAATTCAGAAATTTTAGGAGTGATAGGGCATTTTAGTTCTGACGCAACGCTAGCAGCCAGCAAGATTTACCAGCAAAATCAATTAGTAGCAATTTCTCCGATCAGTACGTCTGTGCAACTGTCAGGAATTGGCAGCAACATATTTAGGACAGTGCCGAGCGATCGATTTGCTGCGAATTCTCTTTCCCGCTATATGCTGACAAAATTGCAAAAGAAAAAAGCTGCTGTATTTTTTAATTCTGCTAGCAATTATAGCAAATCTTTAAAAAGTGAATTCACGACGGCTCTTTACGGAGATGGCGGACAAGTAGTATCGGAATTTGACTTTGCTAAGGGCAATTTTAATGCTACCGAGAGCTTTAAAATTGCGATCGCCCAGGGAGCAGAAGTGATTATGTTAGCAGCCAATACCGCCACGCTAGACCAAGCTTTACAAGTAGTGCAAGTCAACGCTAAACGCCTGCCGTTACTCGCAGGAGACGATGTTTATACTGCTAAAACACTGCAAATCGGTGGCGCAGGAGCAACAGATATGGTGCTGGCTGTTCCTTGGCACATTCTCGCAGATCCGCAGTCAAACTTTCCCCAAACATCCAAACAACTTTGGAATGCTGAAGTCAGTTGGCGCACAGCTTTAGCCTACGACGCGGCGACAGCGTTAATTGCCGGTTTAGGGCGCAATCCGACTCGTACAGGCATTCAACAAGCTTTATCGGCGTCAGATTTTTCGGCAAAAGGAGCATCCGGCCCGATTCGGTTTTTACCTTCGGGCGATCGTAATCGCGCAGTTCAGTTAGTAACTGTTAAACCCGGAAATCGCACCAGTTACGGTTACGAGTTTGTGCCGATTAATTAAAAAACAAGTTCTGGTCATTTGTGTATGTAAAATCTACCATTGTTCCTTGGCGGGGGCAGCTTGATGGGATTGTTTGTTGGCGCGATAAAGGTTTGGTGAAACCCGCCCCGGAGGGAAATTATATCTAAAATTGCGAAACTCCGATCGGTCTAACTGACCTATTCCTCTCAAAAACAGCCCTCGGTTTCAAAGCAATTCTCAACAACAGCCACAACGATCGCCATTCTCCGGGAGTTTCCTGCCGCTGCCACTGGCCCGGCCTACAGTACAGCATTTCAATCAAACAGCGGTGCTGGCTAATGTTCAGGCGATCGAACGCAATTCGCACAGTGGGAAATTCCACAAAACTGCACTCTTTTCCATCCCGAAAACTAGACCCCAAGTGAGATTTATCGCTCACCAACTCAATCTTAGCCACAGGAATAAAACAGTTCTCTTCCATAATTTTCAGAGTCGCCGAATCGCAATCAATCAAACCTTTAGCCAAACGACTCTCCGTGCCCAACTCAACAACAGAGGGCGCTAGCGATCTTCTTGCCTTGACTGCCGCACTGCGAGGGAGCGCTTTTATTTTACCCTGGGATAAACTTGTCTCAAAGGCATATTTTGGCAAAATCTCTGCTGCTGTCAAACTTTCTTTACTGCCTTTATTTTTCACCGCAAAACTTGGCCACTGCGTCAAAGCAACTTCAGCGCCACTTTCCGAAATAACAGTGGTTACACCCCAAAAACTTTGACCGCCAATATTCAATTGTACAACCCTGCGTAAATTGAACCATTCGTAAATGTCCGGCTTAGGAATATCCACCAAAATCAGTAATGCAATCCCCAGCATCAGCAGGTTGTAAGCGCTCCAAATCCATCCCAAACTCATTCCTTTTGACAAATGTGCACTTTCTGATATTGACTGTACGGTGTCCACATTTTTTACTAAATTAATGTTTAAGTTGTGCCACAAACTGAATGCTGTAGCTGCAAACAAAACAATCAAAGGCCATCCCAATTTCCAGTTAAAACGAAAGCGATCGCTCGCAATTCCTTTTGGCGTCACCTGAAACCCCTTCCCAAAGGGATTCAGCATGGAACTCACTACCGTCACCGCTAAAGGAATACACTGGACGAACGAATAAATATCCGAAAGCAAAGCCGATCCCGATCGGCGGTTCAGCCAAGAAAACACAGTAAGTTGCACCAAATAGTAAGGCAGGAAAAAGTACAGCAATTCCCGCGCACTTGCTCGCAAAGGAATGATGTCGAAAAATGAATAAGCTAAAGGTATCAACAGATATAAAACCTTGGTTAAACTGGTAAACCAGTGCAGCAATCCTTCCAAATGAGACAGCCTTTGTACGAATGTGAGACCGCGAATTGTTAAAGGATTGGAATCAATAAAAAATGCCTGAAGCGTGCCTCGCGCCCAGCGTAGCCTTTGATTTAGGTGAGCCTCTATATTTTCAGCCGCCAAACCAGCACTCAATTTTTCATCTAAATAAACTAAGCGATATCCGGTTGCTGACAGCCGAATTCCGGTAAAATAATCTTCGCAGATTGAATCTGTGACCAAGCCTCCCGCTGCTTCTAAAGCGCTCCGCCTCACTACAAAAGATGTACCGCAACAAACCACGCTGTCGGCGCTGTCTTTGATGATTTCAATTTGCCTGTAAAATATTTCTTCTTCCGGCGCGAGTACATTTTCTAAACCTAAATTACGGGAGATGGGGTCGTGGTTGTAAAAGCTTTGCGGTGTTTGAACGAGGGCGATTTCGGGATTTTGAAAAAATCCAACTGTTCGACTTAAAAAGTTTTTAGTGGGAATAAAATCTGCATCGAAAACTACAATTAGTTCTCCATTAGTTAGGGCTGTGGCATGGTTAATGTTTCCAGCTTTGGCGTGAATATTATCGGGTCTGGTTATATACTCGCATCCCAGTTCTTTTGCCAGCAACTTGATTTCATGCCGCTTAGTATCGTCGAGCAAATATACTTTTTTGTTGGCATAATCTAAAGCTTGACAGCCGATTACAGTGCGCCGTAAAATAAAAGCCGGTTCGTTGTAAGTTGGGATAAAAATATCTACGGCCGGGGTGAAGTTTCCAGCTTCAACTGCAACTGCCATGCGATCGGCTTCTCGACGCCGGTCTTTCATTCTCAGCATTAAATACAGTTGAATACTGGTGTTGAAAACCAGTAGCATTTCTAGGAAAAACAGCCCCAAGCTAAATATACCGTTGAGGGGATCGGTTAAATTTAGAGTAGCGAGCGATCGCCATAAAACGTAGCGAATGGTTAAAGCCAGAACTATTGCAACTACTACAGCGCGCGACCATTTCTGCGGTTGAGGCGAAATTTTAATTGCAGCTAAAGCCACGGAGACAAGTGCGATCGTCGGCACTAACAAATACATCTTGCTCGTAGCAGGCACTTGCAGCCACACAGGCGGGTTTTGTTGCCAAGTGTTGATTGTGGCAAAAATACCGCTGACAGTACCTTCACGGGCAAACCAGGCTCCAGCGATCGCACCTGCGAAAGCAACCGCCCCCAACACGATTAGCGTTGCCGCCGGCACCCGCGAAATCCGCCCAAAGCGGCGTTTCAAGTCTTGAAGATCAAATCTTGAAGTTGTCATAAAATAATTTTAAAGTCCCGATCGTGCATGCAACGTAAGGGTTTCCTGCTGTCCACTTTTTAATTCAGTTGAAAATTCCGACACACCCCCATTACTATATTTACATTTTTTAACATTCTGACCATTGCATGATAATTCATCTTGCTTGCTGTTGCCAAACTGCTAAGCGAGTCCAAACCTGGCAAAATATAGCAGAAGGAAGAAGGAAAAAGGCTTTAGTTATCTAGGAGAGAAGTCAGAAGCAATCTTCGGCAAGGATTTCAGCAATTAAGAACGTCCTAACTTATATCTTGCAGCAATGTCACCAACAGGCTTTCGGGCCGGTTCCACAATAAAAAATATTTCTTGTGGGCCGTTTCTGCGACGCCACCCATAAAAAGCTTATTGAAAATGCTGCCACATCTCAGTCCTAACCGTCTGGCGCGCTTGCTATAGTTCAAAAAAAAATTATCTTGTCTACAAATTAAATAGGATTGCTATATCAAACTATAGCAATCCATATGATTTAACAATTAGACGAATTAGACATCTAACTAAAGGTAGATTAATTTTATATTAATTTAAAAAAATTACCGCGATCGCAGCACAAAAACCCAGCCATCACAGAACTAATCAACAATTTCTAATTGCGAGATTGCATAGCGGGCGACAGCCAAACTAACTCTGGCTTGTTCTATTTCCGACAATTGGGCCCAAGGTCTTTTAGTCGCCATGACTAATTCCCCCCCTTCCGAATCAACATCTCGCATGGCATAAGCCAAAGGACGTGCCAACACCTGCAAATCTTCCTCAGCCCACTGAGGCAAAATATCTAGCACGCACTCTACCATTTGGTCAGCTAAAGATTGATACTTAACAGTTGCGTTTTGCACGCTTTGAGCGATGCTGGCCAGAAAATCTTGAGGAACGCGAGCAAATTTCTCGCGCAAAGACTTTTGCAGAGCAGTCGTCAGCCAAACTTGTTCTAATTGCGAGAATAAAACTTGCGACTTCAGGGCAATATCGCTGTCGCTCAAGGAATCAGACAGCGCAAATTCCTGCTCTAGGGCGGCCAAATAAGATTCTGATTCAAGCTGTGCAGGATTCCAGGGGTAAGCAACATCAGTCTGAACAATTGTGGCGAGAAGTTCCATCTGGGCCTGAGTTTGAGAGTCGCGAAAATATTCAGAATCAGGAGATTGGGTAGCCATGATGTAATACCTAAGTGGGAAAAGGAAAAGACAGAAGGGGGACTGTGCCAAGAGCTAGTTGCGAGCTATCACTGGTAAGTAACTCTTTTAAATTCAGACTGGAGACTCAACAGAACTTTGCTGTGTCGCTCGCTCCTTGCCTTCATTAGCTACACCTGCACCTTAATTCGTTCCGCAATCAGTCTCACTGTAGCCCGAAGTTTTAGGAACCTCAATAGTGAACTCAAAAATCTGACCTTGAGAACTGCCAAATTTTAGCTGAGTCCCGCTGCGTAGCAGCAATTCTTGGTGGTGAACTCTCTGCCATCCCTCAGATCCCAAAACTAGAGTCCCGTAGCGAGAAAAATCGCGCAAGAAGTAGCTAGGTTCTTCCCGGCTATCTCCGATAGTGTTTCTGCAGAAAATCTCGGCGTGTTTTTGAGAAACCCACTGTTCTCGAATCACTACGTCGTTTTCTTCCCAGCGCCCGACTCGAACCATACCTGCGCGAATCGGCCAAACCTGATTGGTCGAGTCGGTGGATTTGGCATTTGGTCGATCGCGCCCCCGCAAATAAGCACAAGACGGTAAGCGTCCCAGCCAAGTAGAAGAATTTAAAGGCAAGTCTGTTTTGAGGTCATCTACCGGCTCAGTTAGTTGACCGTCAAACTCCGGGTGCATATACAGCACAGGCAGCGTCCAAGCCGGTTGATTGAACTTGTAAAGCGTCAGTAGCTGCTGTCTGGCGACGGCGACTGCCCGATCGACCGACATCCGCCCGGCCAAAGCTTGAGCAAAACTTTGGATAAAACTCAGGGCCTCGCGATCTGCGATCGAGTCTCGCATCCCCAACACCGCAGGCACCCCGTGATGGATCAGTACCTCAGCCAAACTGCTTCGGGCGATCGCCTGTTGCTGGCCCTTAGTTGAGTACAACCTCTCCACCGCCGGCTGAGCTCCCCAGCAGGCATTAAACACCGCCAGAGTCACGCGGCACCGAACTAAAACCTGAGCCAGTTCAGTGCCATTAATCGCGGTGTCCGGCCCCAAAAACAGCAAGCCGCCGTCTGGGCCCGGTATCCCGTGGCCGGCGTAAAACAGAATGTTGTAAGCTTGCGTTTCCAACCGAGAAATTAGTTCCGCCGCAGTAGGTTCGATTAGAGTATCGACGCGAGTCGGAACGCTGATGTCAGAATATTTGCCGCTGTCGTCGGTTTGAAAAGCGCTTTCGAGAACGCCAGCTAAGGCGAGTGCTTCTTCTCCCAACTGCAAATGACCGTTATTGTTTCTGGAAAATTGAGAATTAGCACCGCGGCCGGGTTCTGCTTGTCCCAAAACTAGCAAAATGTTGAGCGACTCCGCAGGACGCAGGGGTGGCAAAGGCTCAACATTGCTGGTAGTGCGGCTGAAAAGCAGTTGCTGCGACAGAGAAATTGCCGGTTGACCGGCTTGAGGCTGCATAATTTCCCAAGGCAAAGCAATTAAATAGGGTTCGCGCAAGTCTACGCGTACTCGCAGGGGTAGATTTTGCCCGATCGCGATACCTTTACTTTCCTGGAGACTACCCTGAATCGGCCCTTCAAACAGCCACTGCCAAAGATTAATCCCCAAATGCTGCATCAGGCGGCTGCTGTAGCTGGCGGGTGGCTGAGGCGGATGCTGATCCCCCTTGTGGCCCCACCCCTGTTGACCGAGGTGGAGCGGCACAGAGGGGGTCGCTGGAGCGAGGTCTAGCGACTGAGGGCTTCGTTGTTCAGTTTCTGCCAGTATATTCTTGTTGTTTTCCGGCACGAAACTGCCATCAGGATTTAGGGGCAATTCGTGAATTGTCCCGGAGGGCGAAAACATTTCCTGCCAAGCTTTCCAAGATTGGGATAGGGTATCGGGCCACATACAGTCGTGGTGAACGTACCCGCTGGGATAAGGAGCTTGTAGAACCCAAGTGGCAAAATGGTTTGCCCCAGCGGTTCTCAGGCGAGCGATCGCTATACTGAGGCAAGGACTTTCAGGGCGCGCCATTCACAACTACCGACTCTGGATATAGGGTTGGATCGAGTTTATCTATTCGTAGTTTATCGGGTTTGGGGTGCGATCGAGTGCGTGAGATTGCTTTGGGAGTTTTTACTTTTACTTAGTGCCCAAAAATTTATCTATCTTCGGTAAATCTACCCAAGTTCCCGTAGCATTCGACTCCTGAGTCAAATCCATCAACAACTGCGAGTAAACCCCTTCTCTGAGGGACGGTATCAAGGATTTACCGGCATCTATTGCTTCTACCCACCTATCTATTACTCGAATAAACGGTGCAATCCTCCCGTCTGGATAAACTTGAGGAAACTCCAATCTTTGAGGAATTTTGATTTCAGCTAAAGGTTCTCCGCCATGGGAACCCCACAAGCGAAATCCGTGGACGTAATCTTGCTGGTTGTCGCTTCCTAACACCAATGTACCCTTACTCCCGTATATTTCCACCCAGTGTCCTCGCCCTTGATAAGTAACAGAACTCAAACACACTTGACAAGGAGTTCCCCCGGCTAATTCCAACATCAACGTACACGAATCATCTGCATCAACTAATTTTAAATTTCCTGAATCATTCGGATATGGTCGCGCCGAAATTCCTGTAATCAATTGCCCCGAAAGCCGCTGGGGCGGGCCGAACAGCCAGCTAATATAATCAAAAACGTGAGAACCTGTCGCACCCAAAACTCCGCCGCCTCGCTCTTTTTGCGCGTACCAATTCCAGGGGCGACTCGCATCAGCGCGGCTCGACACCAGCCAATCAATCTTAATTAAACGCTTTTCTCCCACATATTCTGCTACCAATAATTCTGCTAGCATTTGCCATGCGGGGATGAAGCGAAACTCAAAGTCCATTGTGGCAATTGCTCTCGAACCACCCTTTTTAAAATCGGTTTGAGATTCGTGGTTGGCCAATCGGTAAAGTTCCTTGGCTTCATTTGCCGTCAGGGCTGTAGGTTTTTCTAATAATAAATGCTTGCCTGCTTCCAAGACGGTTTTTGCCATTTCAAAATGCAAAAATGGCGGTGTGGAAATGCTGGCACCCGCTACTTCTGGGATGGCTACTATATCGGCGATCGAGTCGCAAGCGTAGGGGATATTGTGGGTAGAGGCGAGATCCTTTGCTTTGTCTAAATTCCGGTGGTAAACAGCCACAACCTCTGTCCGGTGATGGGCCTGGAATCCGGGAAGGTGTACTTTTTGACCGAAACCTGTACCGACTACTGCAACGCCTATTTTTGACATAATTTAATAATTGGGAATTGGGAATTGGGAATTGGGAATTGGGAATTGGGAATTGGGAATTGGGAATTGGGAATTGGTAGCAACTAACAAATAACTAACGACTGTAACATCTGCCTGACGTTCGATAATTAATCCGTGTATCCGTGTCCTCATCTGTGTCGTGCTTGGCTTCTTCCCTCATCCTTCTTCCCTCATCCTTCTTCCTTCTTTCTTCTTCCTTCTTCCTTCTCCACCCATTCAATTACTTGTTTGCCCAAACTAACGCCGTCAAACAAGTCAATTTCTCTGATCCCTGTAGGGCTGGTGACATTAACTTCTGTGAGATAACCGCCAATAATATCAATGCCGACAAAGTACAGTCCGTCCCGTTGCAGCACTGGTTCTAACTGAGCGCAAATTTGCAGTTCGCGATCGGTAATTTCTGTTTTTGCGACTCTGCCGCCGACAGCCATGTTGCCGCGAAATTCATTGCCGGTGGGAATGCGGTTGATAGCACCGATGGGCTTGCCGTCTAATAATATAATCCGTTTATCTCCCTCTTTGGCTTCCGGCAGATAAGTCTGAACCATGACTGGAATTTGCCCTTGTTGAGTGCTAATTTCGACCAGGGAGTTCAGATTGCGATCGTCCGCTTTCAAAAATAAAATCCCTTCGCCAGCTTTGCCACCCAAGGGTTTAAGAACTGCCGCGCTTTTTTTCTCAACAAATTGCCGAATTACCTGCTTGTTTTGAGAAACAATTGTCTCGGGGATCGCTCCCTCAAATTGCAAAGCATACATCTTTTCATTTGCAGCCCGCAATCCTTTGGGACTGTTAACTACCAAAGTTTTAGCGGGATCGATGCCGTCTAGAAGGTAAGTAGCGTAGAGGTAAGGAACGTTGACTGGGGGGTCTGTCCGCATAAATACTGCGTCCATTGCTTCCAGATGCTGCAAAGTAGGATGTTCTACCTGGTACCAAGCCTCAGCAGCCTCCCAGCGTCCGTCTACCAGTTTGACTGGGGTGAGGGCTACCCGACTGAGCATTGCCCAGGTTTTGCCGCCGATGACGCTTAGTTCGTTGGCTTGAGTCGCCCAGACTTCGTGACCCAACTCTTGAGCTGCCTCCATCAGCGCTACGCTGGTATCGTGTCCTGGAATTAGTCGCGCGAGGGGATCGATGATGAATGCAAATTTCATTGTCAATTAAAATTAAGAATTGGTCGCAGGAAAATTTGGGCTAACGGAAAACTCGACAGGGAAGGCCTCATTTTGCTGCTAGCAGCGGGTCTAGCTGGCCTAGAGCATCGAGTTTGTGTATTTCGTCGCAGCCACCTATGTGTTGGTCGTTAATGAATATTTGTGGCAGGGTGCGGCCTCCGTTGGCTCGATCACTCATTTGATCCCGTGCCGCTTCATCTCCATCGATCGCGTACTCTGTAAAATCAATCCCTTTTCGCTTCAGCAGTGCTTTGGCACGAACGCAAAACGGGCAGGTTCTCCAAGTGTAAATTTCTACTTTAGGGGTCATGGGGCGCTCAAACAATAACAATATTTTTTAATTGTAATCTTAACCATAGTGCGGACTGTTTTTAGTTCCTAGGCTGAAACCCTCGATTTTTCGTTGGTAGCAAACTTGCCTTGGAGCCTTGAAACCCTTATTCTACGGTTGGCTATCAAAAACTGTCGGAGGGAGTGATGTTAACCAATCTTATGTTAATTTTTATATTTTAATTTTTATTATATATAGCAACCTTATCTGTTGCACCGGAGGTTATTCATTCCTGAAACCCTTGCCGGGAAGTGGATTTGCCTTCTCCCTTGTTTTTACCCTGACTGAAGTCGCTATAGATTTCTTCCTTCAACATCTAGCTCTATTTGCAGCGCACAAGCTACGTGTCAAGTAATTTTTTATATATTGAGGTAAACAAATATCCACGCTTAAAAAAACGGAGACATTCTGAAGGCAAACAGGTTGGTCATCAGCCTGCCTAGCGCTGCGGACCAACCTGCTTGTTTCGCTTTCTGCACGAACAGATCATTCCTGCACCTGTCAGTAGGACTGCGATCGCAGTACCAGGTTCAGGAATTGAAGTTGAGTCTCTCGAAGGTGTTTTTGTTGTGGTTGTGTATATTTGGGACAAGCTCGGCTGGGTCGCCAATTGCGGGTCGGGTTCGGTTGCTGTTGATGCCGGGCTAGGGGCACAGGCACTAGAATAATTTCCGGGGCCGCAAACATCTACTGCTGCTGAAGCCGGAGGGGCGGCAGCTAGATAGTAAAACGCTGTTGCCATTGTGGCAGAGAGTCCAAGTGCTAGTTTTGCCAGTGGCGTACACATAACTATTTAGTTAAACAGTGGTAAAATCGAAAAATAGAAATAGTCCTAGAGATTAGCGCTGTACGACGGGCAAGGATTTTAGAGTTCTTACAATAAATGGATGTATTCTCTCGCGGACGTCTGTAAAAGATAGTATAGCGCTTGAGGTGAGTGCCCAAACACTTTAATAAAATTATTCTCTTTTACCTTGATATCCCGTACCGTGGTTGGGCCAGAGTTAAGCAACATATTTTTTCAACCTCTGAACCAACAGCCCTTACAGCCATTAACAAAGAGTCTTTTTACCTTGACCGCCGCCTCCGGAAATTAATTATTTAACCGATCGCAAAATAGAGATGCTGTATTGTACTTTGCAATGCACAATCTGACTACTCTTTTATAATCTCATAGTTCGACTAGATCTGTCCTCAGTATATGTACGTATATTCCCCCATGTCAACTACTCAAAAGAAATATTTAAGTATTTACCGAGGGTAGAGGGCGTATTGAATGAGCTGAGCTAGTCTGTCGCGGAGAGTTTCCATGCCCAAACCTTTGGCCGCCGAAATAAATACGGCTTGAGGAAACTCTTCTCGGGCGAGGGCGAGAGTATCTTCATCTACGGCATCGATTTTGTTAAAAACGACAAGGGCTGGCCCGGGAGTTACGGGCATATCTGTCAAAATATTCATCACCGATCGAATTTGGCTCTGCCACGCGGGATGGGAGAGATCGACCAGATGCAGCAAAGCATCGGCGTCTGTGACTTCTTCGAGGGTAGCCCGGAAAGCGTCGATCAAGGCGGGGGGCAGTTCGCGAATAAAGCCCACTGTATCGGTGAGGACGAGCGACAGGGGTTCCCCGGTGACAGTGCCGGGAATGGTCAACCGTCGGGTTGTGGGGTCGAGGGTGGCAAATAACTGGTCGGCGGCATAAACCTCGGAATTCGTGAGCAGGTTGAGCAGAGTCGATTTACCGGCGTTGGTGTAGCCCACGATCGCCACTGAGGGTACGTCGTGATGATGCCGGTTCTGCCGCAGCCGGAAGCGGTGCGCCAGCAGTTGATTTACTTCTTGCTGCAATCGAGAAATGCGTTTGGCGATCGTCCGCCGTTCAGTTTCGAGTTTGGTTTCCCCTGGGCCTCTGGTACCGATGCCGCCACCCTGTCTCGACATTGCCTGACCGCGACCTCTGAGCCGGGGCAGGGCGTACTCTAGCTGAGCGAGTTCGACTTGTAATTTACCCTCGCTCGATCGAGCTCTTTGGGCAAAAATGTCTAGAATTACCTCTGTTCGATCGACTACCCGGATACCTATCTGAGTTTCCAAGTTCCGTATTTGTGCGGGGGCCAGGTCGCGATCGAATACCACGAGGTTAGCGCTAATCGTCTGAGCGGTGAGGGAAATTTCCTGAACTTTGCCTTCGCCGACGACTGTTTGTGGATGGGGGCGAGATCGTTTTTGGCGCACTGTTTGCAGCACCTGACCTCCGGCGCTTTCAACCAGCCGCGTGATTTCTGCGAGCCCGTCCTCAAACTCCAACTGAGTCATGTGCTGAGTCATTACACCTACCAACAGCACTTTGTCTTGGTCTGCATCGACCTGCTTAGCGACAAACTCTGCTTCAAACTCTGCTTCGAGTCCTTCCACCAAATCCAGAAAGTCTTGGTCTGCCAGTTCGTCCAAATTCAGCGGTTCTGATATTTTCCAGGGAAAGTGTGGAGTTTGAATTAGTGACTTTGGAATAATTGAAGGCTCTTCTATTTCATCATTTGCATCTGGTTCTAACTGAGCGCTCAAAACAGAGAACTCAAAATTTGGCTGGTCTCCCTGGGGTATCAGGTGAGCGAGATAAGTTTCTTGGATGTAACCCGTCGCACCGCCGCCGCGACGCTGAAATCCTCCGCCGGTTAGTGTCAGCCAAACGAGGGCGTCGAGGCGCTGAATTGCCATTGCTGTGAGAGCTGCTTCGCTTGGGGTTTCTGGCTTAAGGTGCGTGGCGATGCAGCGAATGCCACTGAGGCGACCTCCCCCGTAGCGCGGCAGTTCTAAGGGCGCAATCTGCGTTTGCCGGGGTGAGCCTACGCCCACGCGAATTACTTGTCCGCGGCGGTTGATGTAGGTGCAGATTGGTTTGTCTATTTCCGTGCTGATGGCGGCGACGCGCTGGGCGAATTCTGCAGTGGTGATGCGATCGCCCGGTAGTCGCTGGTGGTACAGCTTTTCGAGTTGCTTGAGCTGGCTGGACTTTAAACCTTGAAGATTGCCGTAGATGGTTTCGATAACTGTTTCTCCCGATCGATCTGTTTATCTCTTATTTTAGTAAACTCAAGGGCGATCGTGTTCGGGTTTTAAGTTGAAATTTACTAAATTTTCTTGCTTCTAGCAGAGCGCGGATTCAGTCTTGTCGAGTCACCAGCGCCGTTGTTTGTCGCGAGGCTGCGATCGAGCCTTTCACAGCGGCCATCTCAACTTGCAGTTATATTTAGTATTTATAGATACAGGCGATCGCTTAAAAAATCTCCCTCAACAAAACTTAACACTTTATTTTACGTTTCAAAATCCTCCTTTAGACTTGTGTATATCTTGAGCCTAAAGGCAGATAGCCAAGTAAAAATTAGGTCGCTACGATGATAAGCGAAACATTGTTAAGGAATGTAAAAACATGGAAACTCGTCCTACCAACCTGCCTCCGACGGCTAATGCTTACAACGGCAAAGATCGGAATGCCTTTCTGTTTGGCTTCAACCCGCAAGCAGAACTTTGGAACGGTCGCTTAGCGATGATCGGTTTCTTAGCTTATTTGCTCTGGGATGCTGCTGGATATAGCGTTCTGCGCGACATTCTCCACTTTCTGCCTACCTACATTGCTCAGTAATGAGTAGCTGTCTTTCCTGTCTGGCAGTGTGAGTAAATGCCGCCACTGCCAGACAGGCTAAAAGTTACAAATGGCAGGGAGTATGGTTTTGTCCCTTTGTATCTTTCGTTACTTTTGAATGGCATTAAAAGACTTCTTGCTGTGATTCGATGATTACGGGTGGGGGCGATGTCGCTGGCGCGGTGAATATTGACAGCAACAGATATTTATGGCGTAAAGGCGATCGCCCCTGCTGTATTTTTGGCAAGAAATCTCATCCAGCATTTGTGATAGTTTATGAAAAATAGGAGCGTCAACGATGATTAACTCAAATTTATTGGCAGTAGTAGCATCGACTGTGACTGACACAGCATCAGGAAATTGGCAAAAGCCTCTGGTGATGTTTGTGTGCAATATCTTAGCGTTGCTAGTTATCAGTCGCCGAATTTGGTATCCCCACGTCGGGCCGAAAATGCCTTTGCCCTTTCCGTCTCTGTTCAACAATGTTAGCGTACCGGCATTTCTGGCTTGCATGAGCGCCGGTCATTTGCTGGGAGTATTCACGATTTTGACCCTCCACATCGACAAGTATTTTTAGGAGCAATTGCGTCGCTTCTGTGTCGGCTTATTGCTACAATCGGTAGGTTAAAAGGCAGACAAAAAATGGCAGGGGTAAGTGAAAAGCACTCACCCCTTATTTTAATTTTCTCTAGAAGTGGATGAATAACTGCATCTAAACGAGCAATCGAGAAGCTGGTAAAATAAGCAATCTCACTCACAGATTCTCCTTGCTGAATCAGGATTTCTAGTCCTCGGAGATAAGCATCCCCTACTTGCTCGTAGGTTGTCTGAGAAAACACGAACGTTGCATTGATGTTAATACGATCGCAAATTAGTTGTGCAATCACCGACAGCATGATTTGAGTGGCTGGGATTCGGGAGCATCCCGGTTTTGCGCTTTTGAGCATCAAACGGATATTGATCCGTTAAGGTAGGCGCACCGAAGCTTAAGCA
>NZ_JAUBQW010000256.1:0-3012 GCF_036701485.1 Microcoleus sp. Pol11C3
ATTTTTTTCTAATTAACTATTTTTATCGATTTTATCATGATCTTACCTCTGTCTCACATTTATTTGAAATGACTATATGTTTTAGTTGAGCGAAGAAACTGAGTTTTTCCCGACGGATAAATTTAAACGGGCTCAAGTTATGCAGTGGTTGTTTTTTGAACAGTACAGTCACGAACCTTTTATTGCTACTTCTCGCTTTTGGTATTTGACAGGGAAAGCACAAGAATATCAGGAAGCACTCCAACAAAAACAAGCACCGGGTTATGCTGCTTTGGGGGTGATGGAACAGCATTTATAGCAATCCTAATTGATTGTCTAGGTATATAAAACTTGAAACCCTTGCTATACAGGGAGTCTAGCAATACAAGGGGTCGTTATATCTTGAGACTGAGATCAGATTGCTATAGCAGAAAATGAGTTTTTTGCGGGCGATCGCTATACAATTGCTGACATCGGTTTATTTGCTTACACTCACGTTGCTGGTGAGGGCGGATTTGATTTAACGAGATTTCCAGCAATTCAAACTTGGATCGATCGCGTAAAAAGTCAACCTCGATATATAAAAATTACACAATGAAATTAAAAAGAGGCTAATTGCATCAAAGCTCGAAATCGTTCATCATCTCGGATACTGTCAAAATCTGGGTTGTGTTTTGCTTCGTTTCGGCTAAGACGAGGTGCAATATCAATCGCTTTCTGTAGATTATCGATAGCCTGTCCAATCTCACCTTGTAGTGCGTAGCAGCAGGCTTTACCGTAATAGCCACTCTCATGCTTAGGATTTTGCTTAATCGCTTGTTCACAATCAGCGAGGGCTTCGGTGTATCGACCAGCCCTAGCCAAAATAATGCCACGATTAGCCCTGTATACTACTTCTTTAGGCTCTAAGTTAATTGCTTCATCAATGGCTGTAATAGCTTTCTCAAAATTCTTGAGAAGACTTAATGTTAGTGCTTGAGTGGTCAGTGCTTGATGATTCTTAGAATCTATCTCAACAGCTCGATCGCAAGCAGTAAGGGCTTCCTCATATCGCTCTAGATCAAGGAGAGCATTCCCTTGAGTTACCCAAGCATAAACAGATTTAGGATCGAGGTCAATCCCTTTTTGAGAACTTTCCAGTGCTTCCTCATATCTCTCTAGATTTCTGAGCGTATTCCCTAGAATTAGCCAAGCATTAACAGATTTAGGGTCAAGGTCTAGGGCTTTTTTGTAACTTGCGAGCGCCTCCTCATATCTCTCTAGATTATTGAGTGTATACCCTCTATTTACCCAAGCCTTAACAAATTTAGGATCGAGGTCTAGCGCTTTTTCAAAACTTTCGAACTCTTCCTCATATCTCTTTAGATTATTGAGTGTATACCCTCGATTTACCCAAGCATCAACCGATTTAGAATCGAGGTTTAGCGCTTTTTGATAACTTTCGAGCGCCTCCTCATATCTCTCTAGATTATTGAGTGTATACCCTCTATTTACCCAAGCCTTAACAGATTTAGGATCGAGGTCTAGCGCTTTTTCAAAACTTTCGAGCGCTTCCTCATATCTCTCTAGATTGCCTAGTACAGCCCCTCGATTTCTCCAAGCATCAACAGATTCAGGATCGAGGTAAATCGCTTTTTCAAAACTTTCGAGCGCTTCCTCATATCTCTCTAGATTGCCTAGTACAGCCCCTCGATTTCTCCAAGCATCAACAGATTCAGGATCGAGGTAAATCGCTTTTTCAAAACTTTCGAGCGCTTCCTCGGGCCGCTTTAGATTGCCTAAAGCAACACCCTGCCCAACAAAAGTGGATGCATTACTTTGATCTAAGTCCAGTGCTTTGTGATAGCAATCCAGTGAATCATTGTAAAGTTTTTCACTTTTTAGTAAGTCACCAAGACTTGAAAAAAGAGTATGCTTCAGTTTCGGATCGCAGTGAGTTAATTTTTCACACTGGATTTTCGCTTGCAACAGTGAATCAGTTCTTTCTCTGGATGTGCAACGTAAAAACTTATAGATCAGTCCTGCACACTTGCCTAGACTATCCTTGAGATCGCCAACAGATCCCAACAGGGATTGAATAGATACCTCAATTTGTTTGGAAAATTCCTCAATTGCTTGTTCTGAAGGAGTATTCTCACCTTTAAATTTAATCTTGTACTTTGTTGGGCGTATATGTATAAAATGCCAGCCAAAGCTGAGAACTCTTCCCGAATCTTTAAAAAATTTGTCTGTCGCTTTGGGAAGCAGATTCTGGTTCTCTTCACTTATCTCTGCACAAATGAAAGCAAAGGGAGCCATAAATACATCTGGTACTTGCAGATAAACTGCCGTAAAGACCTGTTCAATATATTTTTGGAGTCCTGCCTTTCCCTTGCCAAAAAGATTGTAATAGAGAAACTCTGCCATCAGTTCTCGCCACTCCTCATCCTCATACTGCTCGGGTAAAAATATTTCAGCAGTAACAAGTTCATCCGCTTGTTGCTGGAAGTAATCGGCTAGTAAAGCATGAGTTTTGCGAAACTGGTTTTGATCCTCCTGAAAATAGGACTGCCGAAAGACATCCCGCGCCACATCATCTAAGCGGTAGAGCCCTTTGCTAAACTCAACAAAATCTAAGTCTTTCAACCATTCAAAGTAACCCTCTGCATTATCGGCATCTTGTTGTAAGCCTAATTCAACGCTTCTAAGCAAATATTGAATCATCGCCCGATCGAACCATCGACAACAAGCTACCACATACAAAACTTTCCGATGCCGGGAATCTATCCCCTGCAAAAGTAATTCAGCGATCGCTTGGTTTCCTTTGGAAAAATCAGGTTCTTCACCTTGCTCTCGTTGCTTCCGTACCCAATCTAGATAATAGGGTAATCCCTGTGTTGCCTTGTAGATTTTGGCGCGTATACCGCCATTTTCAATGCCAATTTGCTTGAGATATTCCTCTGTATCCTTCCTGCTAAAGGGTGCATCTCACTTTTGCGAATGTGTCACAAAAGAGTTAAAATGAAAAAGCTAGTAAAATCGTCAAATAAAGAT
>NZ_JAUBQW010000031.1:0-51947 GCF_036701485.1 Microcoleus sp. Pol11C3
CTCCTTATTTTTTTACCTTACCATTCTCTCAAACCTTTGTCCTGTTTAGACTAGAGGTGCCTTGTCACCCGCTAAGGCGTGAACTAGAATTAGCTGAGGGACACAAACATTAGGAACTGAATTTGCAGGAATTGCACCACCACCACCATCTGGTTTGCCTTCAGTGCCACAAAACCTTTGAATTTAGCGATGAATCGATTTTAAAACTTGGCAAAAAGCAAGTTGAAAAAGCTGGTGTAGAGCTGCTTGACTGTCAGTTAACTGTGCGTGCTGTTTGTTTGGAAGCGTTGCGGGAGGGATGGCCTTCTTTGCTGCCGAGCAATTGGTCGTGTCCGAGATCTCATTCGGAAATTGAGGAGGAAATTAGTTGAGTTGGATGAAACTCATATCTTCCACCATTCTTGCTTAAAAAGCCCGACGACCTGTTGCACAAAGAGTGATTTTTATGGTGGGCTGTGGCTCTTCTAGCGCGCCCTAAAAAATATATTGAAAATGATTCAATATCTCAGATAAAATACACTTCCGTAAGGGGGAATTGGTAACTCTTTAACTCAGGTACGACAATAGCGTTGCTAGGAATGTTAGGGAAGTGATTCTTAAGAAAGCAATCTCACGCCTTCAAAACTTGCCGTCTTTCCCTGCCGCTTAATAGCGTAGCAAGCAAGGTTAGCGTAGCAATTCTTAGGAAAGCAATCTCACGCCTTCAAAACTTGTCGCCTTCCCCTTCTATTCCCCTTCCGTCAAGCAACCTCAGAATCGCAACGTTGGTGTTCCATCCGAAATATGTTAGCGTACAAACTAGCAACAATCTGTTTGCCTTCCTGCGTTAACTGCAAGTAACCGAGAGATTCACTGATGTGCGGATAAATGCCCCTCCAGTAAAACTTAGAGTAGCTTTGCAGCAAGTCGCCCGGATGTCGGTATCCCAAAAGTTTAGTAGCACCGCTTTCTTCCAACTCGTAAAATAGCGCGCCTATTTTCTGCAAATATTGCGGATTGCTGAGCTGACCTATCAAGTCAGCACCGCGAACTAAACTAGAGTAATTAACTGCATCCTCGTCAGTGTTGCCATCAAGCACTGAGAAACGAGTTTGTTCTATGTTTTGCTTAATGATCTCAGAATTAATTAGCTTGTGGTTGCCGAAGCGCTCGTCAATGAACAATTTAGCTCGGTCAACTCGGTAAGGAGCTAAGCTAGCGGCTGTTGCGCCGGGAGCAAGTGCAATTCTCATGCCATCTTTTCCCGTAGCATACAATCCTTCGGATTCTTTGTCTTGTCGGCAAACTCCTTTGACATATCCGATATCTTGGCATAGCAAAGAAATGATGAAATGCAGCCAATCTTCGCAGGAAACTCCCCCCTTGCGAATGTGTTTTCCCCGCAAGATTTCTTGACCAACTAAGGTAATGCAAATGGCGTGTTCTACATTGTGATAAAGAGCGTCGCTGTTGGCGATGTTTTCTAACGCCATTGCCCCCACCCAGGCAATAATATCAGCATAGTCTGATTTGTAGCCTCCGTAAGTGCGGCTGTACCCCTCCTGAAGTTGTTCGATAAAAGCCTCGATCAGCAGCTCTGTATAATTAAACATACCCTGTCCTTTTACGTTAATATTGCCTTTCAAGAGCAGTGAATCTATTTGAGAACCCTCTAGCTTTATGGATGAGATTTTAACTCACCACTCATGTATCCCGTGTGCGTTGTTAGCGGCTCGCCTGGCAATCCCAAAACTCATTGACGCCGCTACGCCCGGCGAGTCCTGAACCAATCTCGCGGCCGCATTCAAAATTCCCAAGCAAGTGAGTCCATCACTGATACGCATCCCCGCCGTAGTGCCTAGAGTAGCCTGCTGATAATTTTTCACTCCTCTGAACTTCTTAAACTGTGAGAATTAATTGCGTATTGAATTTGCTGGAACTGAGTCCGATCGATCTTACCGGATTTCCAAATGTTCAAGTAAAGTTCGGAAATTTTATATTGAGGAATATAAGCTTTGGTTCTCATCTGCTGTCAACTCAGTGTATATTTCTTATTGTCCGGCAATTTTAGATAACTTTATGTGATGTCGATCGACCCCTGACTGTGATGCTGAGACTGTGATGCGATCGCAGGCTAGAGTAGATGGGCGTTTCCGACAAAGCGTGATTCGATCAAAATAATATCGATCGTCATAAATTTTGCTGACGGCTGTAATTAGCCTGACGGTTGCGTTTAGAGCATAGTATCTCACATATTATTCCCCCGTTGAGACCGCAAGTCCAAACTGGCAGCAAGAAAAGAAGTTCAACAGCCTTGCCAAATTCCTTGCCAAAGAAAGTCGAGTCGTGTACTATATAGAGTCTGGTATCCTCACTTACCCATAATTATTTTCATTCATCCCGTCCCCCTAGAGGGGAAGGGACTTTCAGTGCGGATGCCGCTAAATCACTATACTCAGCAAAAAGCTAGAAATGCCGTAACTCATGCCCACTATTCAGCAACTCATCCGTTCAGCACGGGAACAAACGCAGAAAAAAACCAAATCGCCAGCTCTCAAGAGTTGCCCCCAGCGCCGCGGAGTTTGCACCAGAGTGTACACGACCACCCCGAAAAAACCCAACTCGGCGCTGCGGAAGGTGGCTCGGGTACGGCTGACCTCTGGTTTTGAAGTGACAGCCTACATCCCAGGGATCGGTCACAACTTGCAAGAACACTCGGTAGTAATGATCCGGGGCGGTCGGGTAAAAGATTTGCCCGGAGTTAGATACCACATCATTCGCGGTACATTAGACACCGCTGGGGTGAAAGACCGCAAGCAGGCTCGTTCCAAATACGGGGCTAAGCGTCCTAAAGAGAAAAAATAACAAGGATCTCGCCCGATCGGGGGTTGGGAAGCAACAAGAAATCCGATCGCGCCGATCAATCGCACGCTCGATCATCATAGATCGAGATATGAGTCCAAAACCCCAAACTCAATCATTCAAAATCAAAAATCCCCAATAGAACTATGTCTCGCCGCACAGTTATTCAAAAACGTCCTGTTCCGCCAGATCCAACTTACAACAGCCGGTTGGTAAGCATGATGGTGAGACGGATCATGCAGCACGGCAAAAAATCCGTTGCCTCCAGCATCGTCTACGACGCCCTCAAAACAATTCAAGAACGCACAGGGGCAGAACCGTTAGACTTGTTTGAAAAAGCAGTCAAAAACGCTACACCCCTGGTTGAAGTCAAAGCCCGCCGGGTAGGTGGCGCCACCTACCAAGTGCCGATGGAAGTGCGTTCCGATCGCGGTACCACCCTCGCCCTCCGCTGGCTGATCAGATTTGCCCGCGCCCGCACCGGCCGCTCGATGGCAGCCAAGCTAGCCAACGAACTGATGGATGCAGCTAACGAAACCGGCAGTGCTATTCGCAAGCGCGAAGAAACACACCGCATGGCAGAAGCTAACAAAGCTTTTGCTCACTACCGCTACTAACTGCAACATCGGGCATGGAGAAGAGCGCGATCGTGCGGTATAAAAGCATCGGGCGAGAAATTGAAAAGTGTAAGTTTTGAGCGTTGAGATTGCTTCTCTTGGCGCAGTTGCGATCGCGCAAGCAAACTCAAAACTCCCAAAATCAAAATTCATGCACTCTCTGAATCCTCCATGTCGCATCCTTAATATTTTTGTAAACAAATTTTGCAAAAAATATTAAAATGTAACAATAAGCTCCAGAGACTTTTGTAAGTCGCTGGGGAGTGCAAAATAGGGTTACTGTGTAGTATAATAGTATTATAACAGCAACACAAGATTAAGGAGGTAGCTGTGGCACGTACCGTCCCGCTAGAAAAAACTCGCAACATCGGCATCGCAGCCCACATCGACGCGGGCAAAACAACAACAACTGAAAGAATTCTGTTCTATTCAGGCATGGTTCACAAAATGGGTGAAGTGCACGAGGGAACAGCAATCATGGACTGGATGGAGCAAGAGCGGGAACGGGGAATCACGATTACTGCCGCTGCTATCACCACCAGTTGGAAAGATTACACAATCAACATCATCGACACTCCCGGACACGTAGACTTCACGATCGAAGTCGAACGCTCGATGCGAGTGCTCGACGGAGTGATCGCAGTGTTCTGCTCGGTAGGGGGAGTGCAGCCGCAATCCGAAACAGTTTGGCGCCAAGCCGATCGGTACCACGTACCCCGGATTGTGTTCGTCAACAAAATGGATCGGATGGGCGCAAACTTCTACAAAGTCTACGGCCAAATTCGCGATCGCATGAGAGCAAACGCCGTACCCATCCAAATCCCGATCGGCAGCGAAGAAAACTTCCGGGGAATTGTAGATTTAGTGCAAATGAAAGCCTACATCTACAACAACAACACCGGCACCGATATCGAGGAAGTAGAAATCCCCGATGAAGTAAAGGATCTAGCCGTAGAATACCGCACCAAGCTGATCGAGTCCGTAGCAGAAACCAACGACGCCCTCACCGAGAAATACCTCGAAGGCGAAGAGTTAACAGAAGCGGAAATTCGTGCAGCTTTGCGCCAAGGCGCAATCCAAGGGACGATCGTCCCCATGCTCTGCGGTTCGGCGTTCAAAAACAAAGGCGTTCAGCTTTTGTTGGATGCAGTGATCGACTACCTGCCCTCGCCCTTGGAAGTTCCCCCAATTCAAGGACTCCTGCCCAACGGCGACACAGCAGAACGATTTGCTGACGACAACGCGCCCCTGTCAGCCCTGGCATTCAAAATCATGGCTGACCCCTACGGCAGGCTGACATTTGTTCGCGTTTACTCAGGTATCCTCAAAAAAGGCACCTACGTCCTCAACTCCACCAAAGACAAAAAAGAGCGGGTTTCTCGCTTAATTGTCCTTAAAGCGGACGATCGGATAGAAGTTGAGGAACTGCGGGCCGGAGACTTGGGAGCAGCCTTGGGTTTGAAAGACACCTTCACCGGCGACACCCTCTGCGAAGAAGGAGCGCCAGTGATTCTGGAATCTCTGTTTATTCCAGAGCCAGTCATCTCGGTGGCTGTCGAACCCAAAACCAAACAAGACATGGAGAAGCTCTCCAAAGCCCTCCAGTCACTCTCGGAAGAAGACCCCACCTTCCGAGTCAACGTTGACCCAGAAACCAACCAGACAGTCATCGCCGGCATGGGCGAACTGCACCTGGAAATCCTGGTAGACAGGATGCTGCGGGAATTCAAAGTAGAAGCCAACGTGGGTCAGCCACAAGTAGCCTACCGTGAAACCATTCGCAAATCCGTCCGTGCCGAAGGTAAATTTATCCGCCAAAGTGGCGGTAAAGGTCAGTACGGTCACGTTGTGATCGAATTAGAACCCACCGAAGTCGGAACCGGCTTTGAATTTGTCTCGAAAATTGTTGGTGGCACTGTACCCAAAGAGTACATCGGCCCGGCAGAACAAGGGATGAAAGAAGCCTGCGAATCAGGTATTGTAGCAGGATATCCCGTGATTGACCTCAAAGCTACTATGGTAGACGGGTCTTTCCACGACGTAGACTCCTCAGAAATGGCATTTAAGATCGCCGGTTCAATGGCGATCAAAGAAGCCGTGATGAAGGCGTCGCCAGTGCTGCTAGAGCCTATGATGAAAGTAGAGGTTGAAGTTCCCGAAGATTACATCGGGAACGTCATCGGAGACCTCAACTCGCGTCGGGGTCAGATCGAAGGTCAAGAGACAGATCAGGGGATTGCCAAAGTTTCTGTAAAAGTTCCACTAGCAGAAATGTTTGGTTACGCCACCGACATCCGCTCGAAAACCCAAGGTCGAGGCATCTTCACAATGGAATTCAGCCATTACGAAGAAGTGCCGCGAAATGTGGCTGAAGCCATTATCGCTAAGAACAAAGGGAACTAATGATTTTGGATTTTAGATTTTGGATTTTGGATTGAATCCAAAATCTAGAATCTAAAATCTCAAGTCTAAAATCGCTAAAAAAAACAAGGAACAGATCAAGAATGGCACGCGCAAAATTTGAACGGAATAAACCCCACGTAAACATCGGTACGATCGGTCACGTTGACCACGGCAAAACAACTTTGACCGCCGCAATTACGATGACTCTCTCTGCACTAGGTCAAGCAAAGGCTAAGAACTACGCCGACATCGACGCTGCGCCAGAAGAAAAAGCACGGGGTATTACGATTAATACTGCTCACGTCGAATACGAAACCACAGGTCGGCACTATGCTCACGTAGATTGCCCCGGACACGCTGACTATGTGAAAAACATGATCACCGGTGCTGCTCAAATGGACGGCGGCATCCTAGTAGTGTCAGCGGCAGACGGCCCCATGCCTCAAACTCGCGAACACATCCTGCTAGCTAAGCAAGTTGGCGTTCCCAGCCTGGTTGTCTTCTTGAACAAAGAAGACATGGTGGATGATGCTGAACTGTTGGAATTGGTAGAACTGGAAGTTCGCGAACTTTTGAGCTCTTACGATTTTCCTGGCGATGACATCCCCATAGTCACAGGTTCGGGATTGAAAGCTCTCGAAGCGATGCTTGCTAATCCTAAAACCAAGGAGGGCGAGAATGAGTGGGTAGACAAGATTTACAAGCTGATGGAATCCGTAGATTCTTACATCCCTACTCCAGAACGCGAAATTGACAAGCCTTTCTTGATGGCAGTTGAAGACGTATTCTCGATTACGGGTCGGGGTACTGTCGCCACAGGCCGGATTGAGCGGGGCACAATCAAAGTGGGCGAAACAGTTGAAGTGGTTGGTATTAAAGACACTCGCAGCACTACCGTGACTGGTGTGGAAATGTTCACCAAGTCCTTGGATGAAGGGTTGGCCGGCGACAACGTGGGTCTACTTCTCCGGGGGATTTTAAAGGCGGATATTGAAAGAGGCATGGTAATTGCCAAGCCAAAATCTATCAGTCCTCACACTCAGTTTGAATCTGAAGTGTACATCCTGAAAAAAGAAGAAGGCGGCCGTCACACGCCCTTTTTCTCGGGCTACCGCCCTCAATTCTACGTCCGCACGACGGATGTAACTGGTACGATCAAACAGTTCACTGCTGACGACGGCACGGAAGCTGAAATGGTGATGCCCGGTGACCGCATCAAAATGACTGTTGAACTGATCCACCCGATCGCGATCGAACAAGGAATGCGCTTCGCTATCCGCGAAGGCGGCCGCACCGTCGGCGCCGGCGTTGTTTCCAAAATCCTTAAGTAGGACTCCGATCACAGCTTAAATAGCAGGAAAGCCACCAAATTTAATCAGGCTTTTCTGCTATTTAGTGAGTAGTGAGTAGTTATAGGTTAGTGGCCAGTTGTTAGTAGTTATGGGTTAAATGTTCAATAACAAATGACTGATGACTAATGACTAATGACTGATGACTAATGACTAAAAATAAACTGAACCTAGAAAATTCAAGAAACAAAAATGGCAACAATTCAACAGCAAAAAATTCGCATTCGCCTCAAAGCTTTCGATCGCCGGATTCTCGACGCATCCTGCGAAAAGATTGTAGATACAGCAAATCGGACAGCAGCCACAGCGATCGGCCCGATTCCCCTACCGACAAAACGGCGGATTTACTGCTTGCTGCGATCGCCCCACGTAGACAAAGATTCTCGCGAACACTTTGAAACCCGCACGCACCGCCGGATTATCGACATTCACCAGCCATCGGCCAAAACAATTGACGCTTTGATGAAACTGGATTTGCCAGCCGGCGTAGATATCGAAGTCAAGCTGTAGATTAACTTATCGGAAACTAGGAAAGAAGGAACAAATATTAAATAAATTGTTCCTTCTTTTTGTGGAAATTTCCCTTTTCATTAGTTATTAGGTATTAGTTATTAGTTAATAATCGGCAAGAATTTCTGCTCCGGCACGAACTTAAATAATTATTCTTGATTAAGGCGCGATCACTACAAAAACGCTCCTTTAGCAGTCGCTATCATCGCCTTCGGACTCACTTAGTTTAGCAAAAAGGTATATTTAACATTTTGACGAAATAACGCCTTTGTCAAGCTGCCAGCACCGGATATAGCTCGCCGTCGCTTCCGCTGCCACCGAAAAAGCCCGATCGCTCCTGCCCCGGAATTGCCTTTAATCAGTTAAAGTAAGAAAAATAAGCGCAAGTACCGTCACTTTTGAGCGACAATGGCATCCTCTTCCTCTGTAGCAGTTCGCGAACTCCCCTTATTTCCGTTGCCGGAAGTGGTTCTATTTCCAGGTAGGCCACTGCCGCTGCAAATCTTCGAGTTTCGCTATCGAATCATGATGAATACGATTCTGGAGGGCGATCGCCGTTTCGGTGTACTCATGTGGGACCCCAACCAAAACAAAGTCTCTGCCGTTGGCTGTTGCGCCGAAGTGATTCACTGCCAACGCCTGCCCGACGATCGCATGAAAATCATGACTCTCGGACAGCAGCGGTTCCGAGTCCTCGACGCCGTTCGGGAAAAACCGTATTTAGTCGGTCTAGTAGAATGGATGGAAGACGAACCGCCGCAACAAGACCTCAGACCTTTGGGAAAAGATGTCGAACAACTGCTGAGAGATGTAGTTCGCCTCTCCAGCAAATTGATGGATCAGCCGATCGACCTGCCGGAAGACATTCCCAGTTTGCCTACAGAATTGTCCTATTGGGTAGCCAGCTACCTTTACGGTGCAGCGACAGAACAGCAAACTCTTTTAGAATTGCAAGATACTGCTGCTAGGCTCGAACGCGAAACAGAAATTTTGACTTCTACTCGCAATCACTTGGCAGCGAGGACTGTACTTAAAGATACGCTTCAGTAGACAATGGGCGCGGGAAAAAGTACGATCGGTTTGACCTGCATAGAAGAAAGAATTATACATAAATCATACCCTTTTCGATTTTCAATTTTCGATGGGAATGACTGATGAACTAAGGATTTGGAGCTTGCCTAAAGTTCCATTATTTTTGGGAACTGGTATCTGTTTAATCCTTAATTTCAAACAGGTTCGGATAGGTTCTTTATAGCAGTAAATGCTTGTGTTTGAAAATCACGACCAACCGAAACCATACGATGCAGTTAGAGGCGGTCAACTGCCGCCTCCTGTGGGCGGTGTCGTGCTCGGTGGACTAGCAGGAGTTAAACACCGGCTGTCTAGTTCTGTCAGCGAACATCGAATCGCCGCCCTGAGAGAGACATTGAATTACGGCGATGCTGGCTTAAAAATAGTCATCAAGATTTGTCAAAGCGAAACAGGGCCAGTGCAGCGGGCAGCCTGCGATTTGCTAATACAAAAGTTAAGTGCGATCGCCCGCGAAAAATTACAAGCCTTTGTACCAGCAAGTTTAGATTCAGAAACAGGGGCAGACAGAACTCAAAAAATATTAGAGAACTCATCCGGTGCCGTCTCAGAAAAAAATTACGATCGGCAAATGTCCGAAGCACAGTTAATATTTGAGACAATTACGCAGCAAATGCAACCAAATTTGTTGCTATTAGAAGCACTGCTAGCCTCTGTAGAACGCGAAGAATTTACCAGCGAACTGATGAATCTTTGGGAACTATTAATCTTAGAAATTCAGGAACCTCTCAAAGAACTGCGTCAGGCTGTTGGCAGTGCAATTTCCGCCCAACTCCGCACTCAGTGGCAGTACAATCAAGCTGAATCTCAAGCCCATCAGTGGCAGCAGCGAGCTTTGCTACCTCTTCAGAAAGAGGATGAAAATTCAGTCCGCCTCGCCTTGGTTCGCAAGCAGATTCAATTCGATAAAGCGGCAGAACTAAAAATTGACTTAGACGACCAAACGGTGCGAGTAGAAACTCTCAACCGCAACTTGCTGGCTTTGGAAAGTAAGATTACGGAAGCTAATTCTAAGAAAGAAATCCTCAAGATGCAGGTTCATTTTGCTAAGGTACAGGAGCAAATTGATTTCACTTTCAGCCAAATCAATACTATATTTTTTAGTCCTTAGTTGTCGGATTCTCCGCCTAGCTATATTGCCTCCGATCAGACTTGTCTGAAGCAAAAATGAATCGCCCCGCTTAAAATAGCCCCCTCTTGCTTAGCTCCTTCGAGATTAGCACCGCACAAAAATGACCCGCTTAAATTAGCACCGCGCAAGTCAGCACCGCGCAAGTCAGCGTACTCAAGATTACTTTCACACAAAAATGCGCCTCTCAAGCTCGCTCCCCGCAAACTCGCCCCCCGCAGTCTAGCATTGCTTAAATTAGCTTCGTTGAGGTTTGTATTGTCCAAGCAAGCATCTATGAGGTTGGCTTCCATAAGGTTTGCCCTATACAAGTTTGCACCGCTCAAATCAACACCAATCATTTTCGTATCGCTCAAGTTGGCGTTTGCCAGGTTGGCCTCACTCATGTCAGCTCCTGTTAATCTCGCGAATCTTAGATCGGCTCTGCCACTCAAATCAATGCCCTCGAGTTTAGCCATCACTAGGCAAGCATTCTTGAGGTTGGCATCTATTAAGTTAGCCCAACTTAGGTCTGCTAAAGCTAAATTGACCTCCTTTAAATTGGCGCAGGCTAGATTAATGTGAATTAGAAAAGCTTTTGACAGGAAAGCGCCTATCAAATTGGCTTCGTGAAAATTTCTTTCTCCGGCTGCGTATCGCTTGAGAAGTTCATCAGCTTTCATCTCGCCAGCCTCCTAAAAAGTTATACTTAAAAAAATTATACTACTGACAGTACAATGTTCGCCCGATTCCTAACTTTTACTTAAAAAAAATTATAAAACTGACAGTACACTGTAGCAACCAAAGATTTTTAAAGTTTCTGTGTGATTTTTTAACTCTTCGAGTGCCGATCGCACAAATGCTTGGCAGGCGTTAGCCTCAACGTCGATAAAGAAAATATATTCTCCGAGCGATCGTTTAGTTGGTCTAGATTCAATCCGACTTAAATTAATACCGCGACTGGCAAATACTTGCAAAGGTTTTACCAGTGATCCCGGCATATTGGCAGGTACGCTAAAAGCTAGTGACGTATGGGTGCAATTAGACAGTGAAGCATCGGGGATCAACTTAGCAGATTTTGTAATGGATTTAATGGATGTGCGATCCGCTGCTTCTAGGTTTGCGATTTCTCCAACACTCGTGCTGAGTACCCAAAATCGAGTGTAATTATCGGGATAATCATTAATGGGGTGAGCTAAAACTGGCAAATTGTAAAGTTTAGCCGCTCTTGGGGAAGAAATCGCCGCTACATTTCTATCTTCCAGATATTGCAATGCTTCCGTGGTGGAATTGGCCGGAATCAATTGAGCTGAGGGAATAAACTTCCCCAACCATAACTGACACTGAGCTAGCGCTTGCGGATGAGAGTAAACTTTTTGAATCTCGTTAATTTTTGTAGCATTAGACACCAGCGCGTGGGAAATTGGCAAAACTAAGGCGTGTTGAATGCGGAGTTGATCGAGTCGCCACAGTGTATCTAAGGTGACAGTCACGCTGCCTTCGATCGAATTTTCGACTGGCACAACTGAATAGTCAACCTGCCCTACGGCCGATGCCTCTAACGCCTGCGAAATGGTGGAATAAGGACACAGGGTGCATTCAAAGTTAGTTTCTTGGCTCAACCAATTGACATAAGCTAGAGCCGCTGTTTCTGCATTTGTACCAACAGGGCCGAGATGTGCGATCCTCTTCGAGGGCTTCGCTAACGAAATTTTCATTTAGAGGCAATTTTAGGTTACAAATGTTTGCTTTACTCTCATCAGCTAGCAAGTATGATGAAAAATTAGCGATGTCCCGACAGCTTTTATCAGTGATTTCTCGGTTGACATAGCTGGGTGCGCGACTTATGTCACCTTAAAAAAGGTGATCCTTTATTAAGATATGCTTAGGAATCCTATATTTTGATATCTTCTCATGTATATCCGCTTTAATTCTTCCCAATCCGTTGAGATCGCCGTACCAGACGAACGGGTTCCCATTCAACATTATCTGCGCCAGCCGAGGCGACTGGTGAACGCCCTCGTTGATCAAAGTCGCACAGAGCAGCTAAGCGATGACTGTTTCCGTCTGAAAATGCGGCCGTTACAATTTATGATGCTGAGCATTCAACCCACCGTAGACATGAGAGTGTGGGCTGAGTCAGACGGCACAATCAATTTGGAGTCCGTCGCCTGCGAAATTCGTGGCGTGGGTTATATAAACGATCGCTTTGCTCTCAATCTCAAAGGACAGCTTTTTGTACACCAAAGCAGCGGGGTAGCATACTTGAAGGGAAAAGCGGATTTGGAAGTGCAAGTAGAGTTACCGCCGGCGTTTTGGCTGACGCCCAAACCAATTTTAGAAGCAACGGGCAATGCTTTGCTCAAGAGTGTACTGCTGAGCGTCAAACAGCGGTTGATGTACCAGTTGCTCTTAGATTACCGCAGATGGGCAAGCAGCGAAACTGAGGTAATATCGAGCGATATCCCCCAAATCTTATCTTTAGAGGGGTGAGATCCTACTAGAGAAGCTGTTAATTAATTTATAGGCATATTTAGGCAAAAATCAGGGCAGTTGCCGCAAAATTAGTTAGATCAGAGAAGGGCGTACCTTAAGCTTTGTTTGAGTTCGCCCGCAGGGATAGATAGCTGCCTGTCAGTCAAGATCGATTTGAGTCAGCCCTCCCTGTTCATCGTCTTCGATGATTCCCACACCCCGACGCCCTGCAGTTGACTTGTCTTTTGAAACTTCGTCCTTTTGGCGGAGTTCGCGGTGCGGTGGCTTGGTTATTTTGCCCGGTAGATTCATTGCGCCCACCCGAATCCTGATTTTGGGCCCGGAATTGCCCAAGCGAATAGTCATCCCGTCCACAACTGACACCTGAGCGATCGGTCTATCATCTACATAAGTGCCGTTAGCACCAAAATTAATAATTTCCCAGCCATTGGCGTGATTCCACAGCTCTACGTGGTGGCGGGAAACTACAGCGCTGTAAATAATTACATCATTGTCGTTTGATCGACCGATCCGAACTACGGGTTCGGATTCAAAACACCAACTTTGAACCGGGACAGACTGGATAGGATGTAACAGAGTTAAGGTAATCACTGAGGTTTTGACACTCCGCCGCCAGACAGAAACGGGGATGCTTCCAGATAGATTTTTGGGGTTTTCTCGCCAAAAAATTGGATTTTTAAAGGGGTGGTGAGTGCGTCACTCTTCCTTAGTTCTGCCGTAAAAGTTGAACTTTTGGCTGCTTGAAGCATTTGGACAAACTGTTGATGGTTAGCTTTTGGCGAAGGCGCGACTTTTTTCCGCGGCTCAACCAGAGAATTCAACTCAGATAAGCGCTTGTTGCACCACTGATTCCAGTTGTCTATCGGACGACACTCAACGATCGCCGAATCGCTGTTTGTGGAGACAGAAGTTAACCTATTATTAATCGTGGGGTCTCTAGATAAAATACTTGTTGGTTGTATCTGAGATGTTGCACCATTCTGAATAAGCCTTTTATGAACAGGCAAGATGCCTGTTCCACAATAAAAATCACTCTTTGTGGAACAGGCATCTTGCCTGTTCTTGAGAATGGTGCAAGATGTGAGTTGTATCAAACAGCATAGGTCTTTTGGAGTTGCGAGCATTTTCCTTAATTGATGCGATACCTTTAAAATACAATGCTTTGAGCAGCACTGGAATTTTGAGCGACAACGCCTCAATCTCCTACCCCGAAAGTACAGATCGACCTTCCTCGCGCGCGCCACCCCCAAAAAGCTATCGGCAATCAGTCGCAGGGCGATCGGGAAGGTCAAACTTCAACTCAAATCAGACTCTGGCGGCTCCGGGTCCGGCTCTGGCGGGGCAGATTCGTGCCTTTGCCGCTTCAACTCTGCAACTTTTTCTTGAGCTACATCCCTGACTTCTAGAGCTTTATCTTGGAATTTTTCCGCCAGACTTTGAGCGCCCCGCTTCACACCTGCCACATTTTTGAGAGTTCTGTCGAAATCTTCGTGTAAAAACTCTGCTACCAGACCGACTTTTTTGTGCAGTCCCTCTGCGTACTGCACTGGCTCCGATACCGCAACTTCAGACACGATCGCCCGCTTGCTGCCGATCGTCGAAATAGCGGCCACAGGTAACAAGTAAATGTCGTCTAAAACACCGCGCCAGCCGCTCGATTTAAATAGGTAGTGGGTGACTGAACCCGTGCGGACATCAAATAGGTAGTCAACCACCGTACCTGCCTTATTCCCAGCGTCCGTGAGCACCTCAAGCCCGATCGGACACACAGCTTGTTCTGGCTGATGCAATTCCGGCAGTTCCGGGTTAATGGTGACAAAAACATTTTCCCCCACCGTATCAACTTGCGCCCAAGCAAACCAAGTTTTTTTGCTGCCCAAAAGTCCCGACTTGCAAGTAAAGCCGATCGCCCGCTGGGAGTGAGCATCGAGCCAAACCCGATCTACCCTGCCGACCTCTTCCGCCGTTCTGCGGTCGATCGTGCGGCGGCCCTGCAGTTCGCTGCGCCTAACAATCTGTGGTGATGTACTCATAAATAAACTCCTGAGTGCCGGCTTTGAAAAATGTCGATCGTCCAAAGAAGCCGATTTAATATTCTTCTTCCGAATAATGGCGATTATTATCTGCCTGGGTTAACTCCTCCTCTTCCCTGGAAGTGCCAACTTCTTTTTGGTCGGGAACAGGAATCGTGCTAATGTGCACGCCGGCCGATGGAGCGTGAATTTCCTTAGCCTCCCTTGGCTGGCCGCTAATTTGTCCTAACTGGACTGAGGACTGATTCGGGCCTACGTTAATTTGAATTTTGGGACCTGAGCGAGCCAAGTGAACGATCAGACCGTCCACAATGGGAACCTTAGCGATCGGCTTACCATCGAGATAAGTGCCGTTGGTACCTAAATTGATCAGTTCCCAAGTTATGCCGCTGCGCCGCAATTCGATGTGGCGACGAGAAACGACAGCGCTAAAAAGAACGACCTGGTTTTCGGTCGATCGTCCGATCCTGACGACCTGCTCGTCTTCAAAGATCCAACTGCGGACGGGTATAGACTGGAGTGGATGTAGCAAGGTCAGCTTAATCACATTGGCAGCATTGAGTTTTGGTAGAGCGCCTCAAGATGCGATTTTAGATTTTAGACTTTCGATCGCCCAATCCAAACTCGATCTAAGAGATCTGAAATAAAAACGTAACCAGGTCTCCTTTGCCCAGAGATATGCGGTCTCCCGGCCGCAACCGGTGTCGATTTCCCTTGGGCAGCGGATTATTGTTGACGTAAGTGCCATTGGAACTGCCTACATCTTCTAGGTAGCAAGCATCTCCCTCCACCCGGAGATTTGCGTGTACCCGAGACACTATCTCAGAATTAGCAAATCCGGAAACATCAATATCCGGGGGCACTAAGTCATTTGGCTTGCCTATGTGAACCACAGACAGACTGTGAGGCAATTCCATCGGCGTATTTGTCTGAACGTGTAGCAGGCGCGCCGACTGCTGTTGCAGTTGAGTTTTCGCTACACCTGCTGGCTGTGGACCCGGAACCGGGGGAGAGGTATTGACTGGTGTTGCCACCGATTCAGTTGTAACAGGAACCGAGGGCGAAGGCGGGGGATCTGGAATCGTAGGAATGCTGGCAGGAATTTTTTCCAAGTTGGGCCCCTTATTTAGGGTAACTAGAGGTTCCATTGCCATCACGGGTTCGGGTAACGGTAAATCCGGCGCCGGTGACGATACCACTGTGGGGGCTACAGGCGAGGGGGACGGTACTGTCCCCTCAACTTCTGGAACTATGGAACCCGGACGCAAGTTAAAGCCACACTGACCGCAAAATGCTGCATCTGTCTGAACTGCTGCACCGCAGTTCGAGCAACTTGCGGTAACAGGTAAAGGCGTGTAGCAAGCCTCACACTGGCTGGCCCCGTCGGGGTTCTGGTGATTGCAATTGGGACAGACAATCATCGATTTCTCCTTGCTATCGGCCAGATTTTCAAATCAGCCTCATAAAAATACTCGTGTATATGGTCAAATTTTAACTTTAACCGCCACAATTCTTATATTGCTTTGCTAATACTAGCAACTGAGCTGACGCCGTGACGTTAGCTGTGATGGGCAAGATTGAGTTAGTGATAATGCTGACTGTGTTGGCACGCTTGCGGCTCTGTTGGCTATTTTACTGCTTCACCAGCCGCCGCATCGAGCAGCCACCAAAGCTCGCCTTCTGGTTGAATGAGTCTGGCTGGATAAGTCATTTCGTCGGCTGCGGGGGCAAAAATTTGAGCCAGGGCGGGTTGTTTGCTGGCTCCTGCGACAATGAAGATGACGCACCGGGCGCGGTTGATTAAGGGGACTGTAAAGGTGATGCGGGGTTGACCATCTTTGTTGCCGACCGTTACTAGGGCGTCGCGGACTTCCAAGGCTGCTGTGCCGGGAAATAGAGAGGCTGTGTGGGCGTCATCTCCTATGCCCAATAAAATGATGTCGAAGGCAGGAAACTCGCCGTCGGATACTTTGAAGAACTGCTGCAATTCGATTTGGTGCGCCGAGGCGTCGGCTGCGGGGTCGCCGGCGCCTGTGGGCATGGGGTGGATGTTGCTGGCGGGGATATTTACTCGATCGAGCCACGCGAGGCGCGCCATTTTTTGATTGCTGTCTGGGTGTTCTGCGGGAACGTAGCGTTCGTCGCCCCAGAAAACGTGAATTTTGTCCCACGGCAGGTCTTGGGCTGCCATCGCTCTGTAAAGCGGTTCCGGTGTGCTTCCGCCCGCTGCGGCTATCGTACAAAGTCCGCGTTCTGCTATGGCTTCTGAGATTTTCGACAGCACAATTTCCAGCGATCGATCTATTAGTTGTTCCCGATTTGCTAATACTTCAACTACTTTTTTCATTAATTTCCTCTCAACTTTCCTTGGGTGTTGTTCTCAGCAATTGCCAATTTTGCCTTGACATTTTGCTTTGAGGTCGATCGGCTGACAGACTCGGCAGGCACGACACCGCATACCCTAACATTTTATCATCTTATGCCCCTTGATTTAAGGAAAGCAAGACATATTTCTACAACTGCTTTATCGATTTTTACCTGTGGCATTGCTCTTTCGCAACTTTCAATCAAAAGTCCGATCGCACATTCACAGTAAAAGCAAAACAGAGATGTTCCCGATCGCACTTACCCCGGGATAGCAAAAATAATCAAGATTGATGTGGTAGACTAGGAAAAATAGTTTTAAATCCGCACGCTCGGATGGAAGCAAAACTATGTCAAGTTTTAAGCGATTTCCTACATCTGTCCGCTATCTGATAGCGCGGTTGCGGCACTGGGCGCAACCTGCGGTTTGGGCTCCGCTAGCCGTGCTGTGTGCGGGGGGGTTATTTATCTGGGAGGTTTCTGTAAATCCAGAAAGGTTGAGCATAGATGGCGAAGAAGAAGGAGCCTCAAACAATCCACCTTCGCTCTCGGGGCTGTCTGCTGAAGATACCGCCATTGCGGCTGAAATCGACAGCTCACCAGTGCTAGTCAATCAGTTCAATGGCTCTACTTCTTCTGAACTGAACTTGTTAAATTCATCAGTAGTAAAAAGCAAAGGTTTATTCGAGGAACTTCGAGCTCGGGACTTAGAAACTCCTCAGCCATCTTCTCCCGCCAAGCGGGTGGGAAGCAGCGGATTTTTGCCTGTGCCAAATTTAGCAAATCCTGCTGTCGATGATGCCGGAAACAATAACCCGCAAAATTCTAGCTTGGCAAGTTCAAACGCCACATCAGCTTTGAGTTTATCTGCCAGTGGGAGACTGATTTCCGGGATAAGAACGATCGAGCCTGAGTCTGGGGGTACAGCGACAACAACTTTATCGCAGGCGTCGAGTGATGCTAATTCAGGCAAACAAAGCCAAAATTCTCTGCCTTTGAGTCCGCTGCAAGCAGCTATGAAAAAATACGTCGTTGCTACCGCTTCGGCAACGGCGGCTGCGGCTCAGAAAACTGCAGACTCGGCTACATTGCTCGATCGACCGGCTTCCGATCCGGCTGCAGGAAATGCGAGAAATTTGCTCCCAACGACCGCTACAGCTCTAAGTGGAGCAAATCCTGTGAATGTTCCCACAGCACTTCCCCCACTTGTGGCTCCGACAAATACTGTGAGCAAGGAATCTCAAGAATTATTAAACCCGACAGCTAAAGTCGCTGAATCATTTGCTGGGTTAAATTCCAGAGTACCGAACCTCCCCGAAATTAATGCAGGGGCTGCAACGGTGGCTTTGCCGAAAAATCCCTACCAAACTAATTTATCTGGTTCCGGCTTCGCACCAGAAGTTCAACCTGCTGCACTTCCAGTCGCCACACCAACGCCCTTACCTCTACTTCCCAATGTCGGACAATCCCCTTTTCCGAGTGTGATTGGGGGAAGCAAGATAATTAGCCCTCAATTCTCTCCTAATTCAGTGAATTCTGAATTTCAACCATCTCAACCGAGTCAGCTTAACTTGCCAGACCCGCCTAACTTTGGAGTTGTTCCCCAAAACACAAATCAGGGCGGACAGCCCATTCAACCCCAACCTTTTGCTACACCCCGCTCCCTGACTCCGGGACGCTACATTGGCGGCGGCGAAATCAATACTTTTGGTAATCCTTAAATGAAGGAAGTTCGGCAACGAAAACGATTAGCCTAGGCGCATCTAAATTTTACAGTCAAGTTTGAGGGAATTCTTGTGGGGTTCCCGCCCCCAAAAAATACAACGCAAGATGCCCGACAGCTTATTACCAATTCCCAATACTTAGGCTGGTTCCTGAGCGAAGTCGAAGGGCAGTACAAGTTCCCAATTACCCATTACTAATGTTATTGGTAAAACTTACCTTGAGGCGGCCCGCACCAACAACAATCCCCCAATTCCCAAGCCAAACATTATCGGCAGCCAAGCCGACAGAATCGGAGTCAAAACAGCTTTCACGCCCATAGAACTGGTGATGAAAGAAAATACGTAGTAAGTAAAAATCACAACTACGCTAATACCAAAACTCGTTCCTCGACCGGAGCGACGCGGTTGAGTTCCCAAAGCGGCTCCCACTAAACCAAATACCATGCACACAAAAGGAAAAGCATATTTTTCTTGAATCCGCACCTTTAATTTGCGAATTTGCGGTTCGTCGCCGCTGTTTTTAAGGATATCCAAACGCTCTAAAGCTTGGGCAATGTTCATTTCCTTGAAATCCCGCGCTCTAGCCGCTAAATCTAAGGGCGTGCGGGGGAGTTGCAATTGCTGGTGTTGAAACCTAACTATATTGCGGTAAGAGCCATCAGGAGCTACTATATAAGCGGTTCCGTTGAAAAAATCCCAGGTATTTTCTGAGGGATTCCAAGTAGCTGATTCTGAAGAAACGATTTGATTGAGGCCTGGGGTGGAGCGATCGATAATTGTTAAACCTTTCATTTGCTTGCCGTCAAACTGTTCTGCATAAAAAAAGCGGGACAGGGTTTCTTCACCGCCTTTTTCTGGTTTGCGAAATTCTGTGTAGATAATATTTCGATCTTGAAATGTTGGTTTTTCTCGCTTCAAGGCTCTGTCTAAAGTTAAAGTAGCTCTGTAGCTGGCGGCTGGTACGACTAATTCTTGCAAAGCAAAGGTGAAGCCGGCAACAATTAAACTCATAATGACTGCGGGCATTACCAGTCGGTAAACGCTAACTCCGCAACTGCGGAGGGCGATGAGTTCGCTGTCGCTGGAGAGTCGGCTGTAGGCCATTAAGGTTGCTAGCAGCATTGACATTGGGAAAGCTAATACTACGAAGTAGGGAATTTGCAACAGAAAAATTTCTAGAGCGGCGCTGTAGGGGAGGCCGGATTCTGTTACTCTGCGGACTAATTCAAATAAAGCTCCAACTGTGACGGCGACGGATGTAAAGAGTCCGACTCCAAATAGAAACGGGCCAATTAATTCTTTGGTAATGTACCAGTCCATTACTGAGATTCTCGGCAGCCAGTTGAGGGGATTGAAAGATTTGGATATTGCTATTTTCATAGTTTGGGCTTTTTGCAGTTTGCTCCTCAATCTAACATCTCAAATCTAAAATTATGGCCAGGGGGAATGCCTTCAAAAGACTATCGTACGAAGTTGTCACCTAAGTAATACTGTCGCACTAAAGGGTTGCTGTAGAGTTCTTCTTCAGCCCCGGAGGCTAAAATTTGGCCGTCTCGCATGATGTAGGCTCGATCGGTAATTTCGAGGGTTTCTCGGACATTGTGATCGGTGATGAGGATGCCGATTTTGCGATCGCGCAGTTTAGCAATAATGGTTTGAATTTCGTCTACGGCGATCGGATCGACGCCTGCAAACGGTTCGTCTAAAAATAGGAACATCGGCCCGTCTCGCCCTGCAGCTAAGGCTCTGGCCAGTTCAGTCCGCCGCCTTTCTCCCCCTGAGATTTGAATTCCCAAACTCGATGCTATTTTTTCTAAGCGAAATTCTTGCAACAGGAAATCGACTCGATCGCGCCATTCCCAGCGCGGCACTTGAGTTTGTTCTAGGACTAACAAAATGTTGTCACGCACGCTCATGTTCCGGAAAATGCTTGCTTCTTGAGCCAGATAGCCAATTCCCAAATGTGCTCGCTGGTGCATCGCCAATTTCGTGATGTCTAAATCGTTGAGCCAAACGGTGCCTTGATTTGGTTTTTCTAATCCGGTTGCTATGTAAAATGTTGTGGTTTTGCCGGCACCGTTGGGGCCGAGCAGTCCTACGATTTCTCCTTGGGCTACCGAAAGGTTGACGCGACTGACTACATTGCGTTTTCCGTAGGATTTGTGAATATTTTCGAGTACAATTTTCATTTTCGCTGAGGCAACCTCTACAAGCTAAATTTCAGACTGCGGGTTTGTGCGATCGAGTCTCAAGTTGATATTTTACAATCTCCAGTTTTTTAATTTATAAAATAGGAAATTTCGCATCTATCCCAAGTAGTATGTTTTTACCGATGCGAAATTTCGCTGCCACCAGCTATTTTTACCTGGGAGCTGTTCGGGGGCTTGCGGGCGGTTTAACAGCGGGCTGAGGATTTACTGGGGGACGTTCGGAGCCAACTGCATTTTGGGCTGCTGCATCTTGCTCTGGGGCAACGAGATAGACCGATTCTACCTGTCCTGGGTTGTCCGGCAGGGCAATAAACCGCCCTTCGTCAATGAGATATGTTATGGTTTCGCCGCGCAGGCTGTTGCCCTGCTGCAAGACGTAAACATCTCCGCTGAGAATGATCCGGCGCTCGCGGCTGAAGTATTGAGCCTGAGCGGCGGTTGCTTGTATTTGGCGGGCTGGATAGTTGATTTGGACGTTGCCGCGGGCTGTCACGATGCCGGTTTTGGAGTCGGCTTCTTGAATGTCCGATCGCACACTGAGAGTGCGGGGCGGCCCGGCTTGCGGGTAGGTGGGAGAGGCGATCGCGCCTGCCAGAGTGAGGGGCAACAGCAGCGATAATCCTTTAAATATGCGGGAATTGAGTAGTTTAGCGGAGGGCATCATAAGCTTGGAGCCTCAATATTTGTGAAATTACTGAAGGGCATTATCTCCAGTTAGGTATTTTATCTTAACGGCCAGAAAGATTCCCGTGAGGTCGATCGATTGACCCGAGAGTCTCAACCAATTATCCTAGCAAGACAACAGCGAATTTTATTGGCTGTTTTGCTCAGTGGCTGGAACTGTCTTCACCGGGAACGGGCAAGATGCTCGTTCTACAGCAAACCAATCTGCTTGTGCAGCGGGCAAGAAAGCCAGCCATCCTCTGTGTAGAGGCAAATTAGATGCACACCCTACCTAAGCTGCTGTGCATCTAATTTGACAGTCAATTTTTGTACAATTCTTGTGGAACGGGCAGGATGCCCGTCTCTTTATTCAATTTAGATGCGTAGCAGCTTAATACAAACATTTATTTAACCTTTATTTAACTCTTTGGTACTTTGATAATTCGCGGCAATTGCAAGCCTGCAACTTCTGTACCTGCGAGCAACGGCACAAATTCTGCTACTTCTTCCGGGCCCGCTTGTTGCAAAGCGATCAAAAGTTTAGCACTTTGTCCGAGCAAGTCTTCAACGGCAATTCCGGCATAACTCGGCTGATAATAACTGAGCCGATTTATTCCTTCTCCCAGCAAGATTACTGCACCGCGCCAGTTTTGATTTCCTAAGTGATAAAGCGCGACCGCAATTTGCAATATTCCCTGATAAAACCTTTTTTCCGGCTCGCCGGCTTCCATCCACAAAGCCTCTAAAGTATCGTGACAAGCGTAAAATTCTTGGCTGTTAAACTGTTCGATACCTTGCCAAAAGTCGAGCGGAATTTCCTCTGTCATTTGATTGGAGATTGGGGATTTTCGATGGCGGATGTGTGTTTGAGTAGGCGGCGATCGATTTTTGGTAAATAGCTAAGTCTTAAAAATAGGAAAAATAACGACCTGTTTTAAAAACTACTGCCATTTCACGACCGCCTACTTAACCAATTACATAGTGTCTCTGACAGCTTGAATCTGATCCATTCCTATTTCCTGATTAGTTCCAGCGAAATCGTTATCTGGGGTCAGAAATAACATACAGTGGCACTCTTTTCGCTCGCGCATGGGAATGCAGGGACAGTTCCAGTAGGCGGCTTTTACTTCGGCTTCTTTATCTTCGTAATGGCGACAAGGGCATAAGGGAGCACCTAGTTCATCCTTGTGTTTTGCTAGTCCTTCTATCACGACAGCAGTGACGGAAGGCTCGGAACAAAAGTATGTTCCCGTTCGCTTGGCATAGGTTTCGGAGAAATTCTTCATCGCCTCCAAAGTTTTTTCGTTGGAAAGTTTAGATTTTTCTGTTGTGTTCATAGTTTAGGATCGGAGTTGAGGATGCTACGAGCTTTTAACAATTGTAGCGCAGAATGTGATTTTAAACACTTGTATATTTCTGTTTACTTACAAGGAGGAAAACCTTGACAAAGATTGAGTTTTAGGTTGTTGGTTTTTTACTGGTTTTTGTTTATCCCCGAGGGCGCGGGAAACTGGTGGCAGACCCGGTTTTTGAAGCAGCCAAAAGATTTGGGCGATTGAGGGACCTAAACAATCATCCCCCAAAGGGGATAAAAATCGGATAAGATAGCACGGCGCTCTTTCTGTGACGGCTATAGGCACGGCATCTGATGGCAACTTCCCCGAACCGCACCCACAGCAAAAAATCTCCTCCTTCTGGGCTGATTGGGCCGGCTGACACCGAGTTAGTCGGATTAGTGTTTGAATTGACTCCCCGCTCTGCTAGCTATCTGTACGCGCAGTATGCTATAGGTTTGCACGCTTGGTTTTTAGGTCAAGTACAGCAAACTGACCCGGATTTATCGCAACTTTTGCACGATGAACAGTCAGAAAAAGCCTTTACTATTTCGGGATTGGAAGGTGATTTGCTCCCCGGCGGCAAAGAATTTCAGCTTTTGGGCGATCGAATTTATCGCTGGTACGTAACAGGACTTTCAAAGCCAGTAGTGCAGTGGCTGAGTCAGTGGCTGCAAAATTTGCCCGAAGAGATAGATTTGCGAAATGCTCCGCTGCTAATTCGCTCTTGGGATATTGCTTTTGCTCCCACAACTTACCAGCAATTATTAACAGCAGAACCCCCATTTTCGCCCACCATCAAACTTAGTTTTGTGACTCCTACAAGCTTTCGTAGCAAAGGTCATCACTTCCCTTTGCCAGTTCCCGAAAATGTTTTTCACAGCTATTTGCGCCGCTGGAATAACTTTTCTGGGGTAAATTTTGACCAAGCAGAATTTTTGAATTGGAGTGAGGAAAATGTAATTATTAGCCGCCATAAATTGGAGTCGCAAAAGGTGGCGGCGGGCAAAAAAGGCATGGTAACGGGATTCACTGGGGCTGTGGAATTTGGGCTAGGGCGATCGGCTCACAATCGTCCTGATTTTGTACAATTATTTTATGCTTTAGGGCGGTTAGCACCTTACTGCGGCACTGGGCACAAAACAACTTTTGGATTGGGACAAACGCGAGCACAATGGTTGACAGAAGCGCTACCTGAAGTGTCGAGACAAAGCGTATTGGCGGCGCGAATAGATGAATTGACACAGAAGTTTATGGCGCACAGAAAGCGTACAGGCGGAAGTCGCGCTGCTGAGATTGCTGAAACTTGGGCGACGATTTTGGCGCGCCGGGAATTGGGGGAATCTTTGTTTGATATTTCTGGTGATTTGGAAATGCCTTATGAAACTGTGAAAACTTACGTGAAGTTGGCAAGAAGGGCTTTGAAAGTGGAGGATTAGCGCGAATTTGTTGACTGTTGACTGTTGACTGTTGACTGTTGACTGTTGAATGATGAGTGATGACTGTTGACTGTTGAATGATGAGTGATGACTGTTGACTGTTGAATGATGAGTGATGACTACTGACTCATGACTGCTGACTAATGATTTTTAGTGAATAGATATATGTCGTCTCGCTGATATTTGAGTTGAAATTGAGGGGTGTTTTTTAGTTGAGTAACTAAGTTATTAACAAATTCTCGATCGCTCATCCAGCCAGGATATCTGAGGTTCAACAATACATAATCAAATTCTGCGAGATTTGCAGGCGGCGTGTTAGCCTGAGTTAATTTTACTACAGGGCGGTGCGCTAAGTGCGGAGCAATCTGAGCAGTTGTTAAAACACTGCCTTTGGTTTCAACAAGAGAGATTGCTTCTCTGGTAGCGGGCAAAGTGTCGCTCCCATTTAAATAAATAGTCCAAAAATAGCCGTATTTCGCTAAAGCTAAGAAAGCAATCAACGACCAAATTACAATGACTCTAGGCAATGGATAATTAGGAATTGGCAATCTCTCAAATATTATCTTTCCCTTTTTCTGATTGCTAGCTGCTAAACTGGAAATTACCGCCACCAATAAAAATGGCAATATCGGCACAGAATATTGATGAATTAAATCCCGCTGAGCGGGGATATCCGAAAGAATATTCATCGCCAACATCGGTACAGCACTAATTAAAGATGACAGATGACGCGGGGACAGCCACCAAATTACAGGTAATAGCAATAACCCTAAATATTCAAAAGTATCTAAAGAAAACAAACGCCCTAAAACTAAATTGGGTTTCACTATTAAATTAATAGCAATTTCAAAAACTGAGTGGCCCAAATATTGATATCGCCCGATTCCCGCGTGTTCTCTTCCCTGATTAAAATACGGTATAACTGCCTGAGTAGCTACCAGGAACCAACCTGCGCCTAGAAATAGAGCTATGAGCCCACAATTGCGTTTTTTGTCAAAACACAACAGCCACAAACCCATCGCAGGCACAGTTAAAGATAGCACGGCTTTGCAGCTCAAAACTAATACAATAGCAGCACAAAACCACAAGGCTTTATTCAGCCTAGCGGCTAAGATTGCTGCTAGCAGTGCTGGTAAAGCAATGACTTCTGGATGGAAGTCGAAGAGATTGACATTAAATACTGCGGGATAAAGCAGATATACGGCTGAAATTGCAGTTGCTTTTCGTTCGTTTAATCCCGCTTGACGTGCCAAACTCCAACTCGGCCAAGCGCCTAAAGCTAGGGAAACAGCTTGCACTAATAAAAGCCAGTGAACATCTGGATATATTTTGTAAAGTAAAGCTAGTGGATAGAAAATAAAAGCTGCGTGATCCCCCCAAATATTTATTGCCATTAATGAGGAAAATGGCGTTTGATTTTGGGAGATTAAATAAATTGCTTGGTCAAAAATTGCTAAGTCGAATGCAGTTGACTGAAACAAAGCGTGCCGCGCGCTGCTGGCGGCAAATAAGACTATCGCTGTCACGACAATCATTAAAAATACTGGATGAGATTTTAGGGATTTTAAAGTTAGCATTTTATTGGTTTAATCAGCCCTTCGTTTAAATAGCAGGACTTCGTTTTTTTGATAAGTTAATTGAAAATCGGAAGAAGTTTTAAGTTTATTTGCTAAAGTAGCACCAAGTTTTTCAGTATCAGGCCAGGGATGGCGCAGGTTTAATAATATGTATTGAAATTCTGCTAAATTTGTTTGGGGCGAAATTTGTGACAGCAATTTTACTATTGGGCGGTGGGCAAAGTGAGGGGCCAGTCTATTATCTGTTAAAATACTGCTTTGCGGTTGAACTTGTGCGACTGCTTCGCGTGTAGCTTGCCAGGTATCTAGTCTATTTAGGTACAGATAAAAATCTTTATATTCGCCAACACAGAGGAAAATTAGTAATGACCAAATTATCATGATTCTCGGCAATTGAATTCCCTGCCAAAGTTGAGAAATTTGGAAGTTTTTAAATTGTGGAAGATTGCTCCATGTTAAAAAATGTTGCTTATTTACTTTATCCTCTTCCTTGTTGCCTTTTATTTCTTCCCTGTTCCTTGTTTCTTCTTTCGCGATAACTGCTAAAAATAAGAATGGAATTACAGGTACTGAATACTGATAGGCTAAGCTGCGTTGAAAGGACAAGTCAGAGAGGATATTGATCAGCAGGGTAGGGAGGGCTGGAATTAGCGCTGTTAAATATTTGAGGCGTAGTTTTCCCGAGAATGGCAATAGCAGCCAAATTACAGGTAAGGTGAGGAGAAATAAATATTTGAATGTATCGAAGGAAAGGATTTTTCCTAATACTAACTGTGGTTTTAATATGAGATTGATGATGATTTCTAGTACGGATTTGCCTAAATAGCTGTAGCGCCCGACTCCAGCGACTTCGCTGCCGCTAAAGAAGGGGATTATTTTCTGGGAAGCAATCAAAAACCAAGCTGCACCTAGCAAAAGTGCGATCGCCCCGTACCGTTGCTTTTTTTCGCAAAAAAACAGCCAGAAACCCATAGCAACAACGGTTAGGGACAAAACCGCCTTACAACTCAAAATTAACAGAATAGCGGTACAAAACCACACAATTTTATTTAAACGCGCCGCCAAAATTGCGGCTAAAAGTGCGGGTAAAGCGATTACTTCCGGGTGAAAATCAAATAAATTGATGTTAAATACCACCGGATAGAGCAAATAAATCAATGCGATCGCACGGGATTGTTCTTGATTCAGACCTGCCAAACGCGCTAAACTCCAGGTAGGCCAAGCCCCCAGGGATAAAGCAACTGCTTGTACCAACAGCAGCCAATGCACATCCGGGTAAATTTTGTACAGCCAAGCTAGCGGATAATAAATTACCGCTGCGTGATCGCCCAAAATATGAATCCCCATTAAAGAAGAAAAAGGCCTTTGGTTTTGGCTGATTAAGTAAATTGCTTGGTCAAAAATTCCCAAATCGAAAGCAGTTGATTGGAATAAAGCGTGCCGTAAACTGCTACACAAAAAGAAAATTGCCGCAGCAGTAGCGATCGCCCAAACCAAACTCGACGTTAGCTGTGATCGACCTTCCTCTATATTTTCCGAGTTCGAGACACCGATGTCCTCACGGTCATCAGCAAAATTTTCCCTATTCTGCATGAAATCTGGCACTAGGTGGTCACTCAAAATATGATTCCATCGAATGTGCTTTCCACGCAATAGTTAAGCACTAATTTTTATCCCCGCAATCGTAATATTAGAATAATCCATAAAACATTAAAAAATTGTGAAAGCAATAACTCTTCTCGGTTCCACAGGCTCCATCGGCACTCAAACTCTGGATATTGTAGCTCAATACCCCGATCAATTTCGGATTGTCGGGTTAACTGCCGGACGAAATGTAACGTTGCTGGCCCAGCAAATTCGCCAGTTTCGACCGGAAATTGTCGCAATTTGCGACGAAGATCAATTACAGGAATTGAAGGAGGCGATCGCAGATATCGACCCTCAACCTATTTTACTTGCTGGCGAGTCAGGCGTTGTCGAAGTTGCCCAATACGGCGACTCTCAAGCCGTCGTCACCGGCATAGTTGGCTGTGCCGGTTTGCTGCCAACAATTGCGGCTATCAAAGCAGGCAAAGATATCGCCTTAGCCAATAAAGAAACATTAATCGCAGGGGGCCCCGTTGTCAACCCCTTAATCGAAAAATACGGCGTTAAAATATTGCCTGCTGACTCAGAACATTCAGCAATTTTTCAGTGCCTCCAAGGTGTTATGGTTGGCGGGTTGCGGCGAATTATTCTCACGGCTTCGGGGGGTTCTTTTCGAGATTTGCCGATCGACAAATTAGCAGGAGTAACAGTAGCCGATGCTTTGAAACATCCGAATTGGTCGATGGGGCAGAAAATCACGATCGATTCTGCTACTTTGATGAATAAAGGATTAGAAGTAATCGAGGCCCATTACCTGTTCGGGATGGATTATGACGACATTGATATTGTCATCCATCCCCAGAGCATAATTCACTCGTTAATTGAGCTGCAAGATACGTCTGTTTTGGCGCAATTGGGATGGCCGGATATGCGCTTGCCGCTGCTTTATGCTTTGTCTTGGCCCGAGCGAATTCATACAGATTGGGAACGGCTGGATTTGGTAAAAGCTGGGGATTTAACTTTCCGAGAACCCGACCACGAAAAGTATCCTTGTATGCAGTTGGCTTATGCGGCTGGACGTGCGGGCGGTTCGATGCCGGCGGTGCTGAATGCGGCAAACGAACAGGCAGTAGCGCTATTTTTGCAGGAGAAGATTCAGTTTTTGGATATTCCAAAGTTGATTGAGAAGGCGTGCGACAAACATCAAACCGATAACTGTGAAAGTCCTGGTTTAGATGATATTTTAGCCGCGGATAGGTGGGCGCGGCAGGAAGTTTTGGCAGATAGTATGGAATTGGGCGATCGTATTCTTTCGGTTCGCTAATTGTATCAGCAGACTTGCACTTACTCACAATTCCGGCGGGGAATTAATTCCCCGTCTCATAGCTAAAGTCGGTTGAAACTGAGATAGTGCAACATTCTCAATAAGCTTTTTATGAACAGGCAAGATGCCTGTTCCACAAGAAAATTCACTCTTTGTGGAACAGGTATCTTGCCTGTTGCTGAAAATGGTGCAAGATCAGAGTTGAAACCGACTGCCGAACCTTGATAAATATCCAGTCCTCTTTCAGAGGACTTTAGCTATGAGACAGGGGTTTCAACCCCTGGCGGACTATGCCAAAAAGTGCAAAATATCGGCAAAACCCTATAAAAAATTGACCTGATTTTAGTCTTTTATTGACTAACTCCCAACTTTCGCTGCCAAATCAGCCGCACTCATCTTTTCGTACATTTCAAAAGGTTGGTGAATCCAAGGATTGTCAGCCAAATAATCTACATAATAATCCGGCTTCGCAACAGAACAAGCCTTGTACCAGAGTACAGCAGTCCGAATTTCCTGAATATCCTCGCCGTAGCGACTCTTCAGCCAAGCGATACTTTGATCTAAACTAATTCCCGAATCCACCAAATCGTCAATCAGGAGAATGTGGCTGCCCAAATTATCGCCCACCATTGTCAAATCGCGGGCAAACTCGATCGCACCCCGAACTTTTCCCTCGGCCCCACTGTATGACGAGGCAGCTAAAATCGCCAGAGGTTTGTCGAAAATCCGCGACAGAGTATCTCCAACCCGCAGCCCTCCCCTCGCCAGACAGACAATTCGATCGAATTTCCACTGAGATTCCTCAATTTTTACAGCCAAATCCTCAATTTTCCCATGGTATTCAGACCAAGAAACGTAAAGGTCGCTCATGCCTAATATTATTGAAATATCAAAGGTATTATTAAATATTTTGGGAGAAATGACATGGATGCAGATGAACTTCTCAGACGGTATGCAGCCGGAGAACGGGTTTTTCACAAAGTAGACCTGGCCGGGGTCAATATGTCAAGGACCAACTTGCGCGATATTGACCTGAGTCACGCTAATTTAAAAGGTGCTAATTCGATCGGTCTCACCCTCTACAGAGCCAATCTGTATCAAGCAGATATCAGCCAAGCCAACCTCTCCCAAGCCAACCTCATGTCCGCTAATTTTGGCGAATGCGAGGCCGTGGGAGCGAACTTGAGCGGAGCCATCTTGCGGAGTGTCGTCTTCAGCGGGGCCGATTTAACGGGGGCGAGTCTCAGGGGTGCAGACATGAGAGATGCAAACCTTCAGGGGGCAATTTTGATTCAAGTTTATGCAGTTAACGCTAACTTGCAAGGTGCAAACTTGACAGAAGTAAAGCTTTGCGAAATCAACCTCAGTAAAGCAAATTTAACCGATGCAAACTTAACACAAGCTGACCTCAGCCGTGCTAACCTAACTCAAGCAAATCTGAGTTGGGCAAATTTAACGGAAGCAAATCTGGAAAAAGCTGATTTGAAGGGAGCCGATTTGAGCGGAGCTAACTTGAGCTGTGCAAATCTCCATCAAGCAGATTTGAGTGGAGTTTCCCTTAAGGGAGCAAATCTCCGGGGAGCAAACTTACATCAAGCTTGTTTGCGCGGGACAAATTTGGATGAAGCGAATCTGAGAGAGGCCATGATGCCTGACGGCACAATCTCTGACTAAATAAGCTGAGAAAATAGAAGTTAAAACCGCAGGGTGCTTGTGGCGCACCCTACATTTAGGCTAATGCCTGATTTTTTTAAGGGGATTTAATTCTGGGTTAATCTGATGCGCCCAAAAATCGAGAGAAGCCCCGGACTCCTGTTGTGGAGAGGCAAAAATTTTAGAGTCTTGTTCAAGCTCCCAGATTCATCTGTGGAGTAAATCTAAAATCTCAAATTGTTAGAGTGAGGGGGACTCCACGGTTCGACTGAGCGCTTGCGGAAGTCTAAAATCCAAAATAGACTGACAGTTCATTTAAATAGGGTCGCAAAAAAAATTGGCGAGAATTTAATCTACAACCTTCAGCCAGCCCCGGCGAACGGCGTGGAGCAAGCGGTTGATGGCTGTTTGATCTTCTTCGGTAAGAGTGTCATTTAACAGCGCTGTCTTGAGCTGTTGTCGGTGAGTGGGAGTCAGCAGACCGGAGTGATATACCTGAAAGACTAGCTCTGCAATAGTAAATTGAGGTAAAAGCGTTTGGGTTGTCATCATGTGTTTTGTTTTTGAACTCACTTTTGACAGTATTGACTGATTTTTCCAAAATTTATGTGATTCAACTACGGGAGTAAATGTGATCGATTGGCTCTTGATGAGTGATTTGTGTCAGCCGAACTAGGGGATCGGATATTTCCTCGGTAGCCCTGCTACTTGAAACACAAACCCCGTCCCGATTCCTCGCTTCTGGCAACCCCGAAATCTCTACTTTTTGTCAAGAGACTGTGACAAATCTTTTAATATTTATCTATTAATATATTACTAATGACTGCTAGCTAAATCGCTTAGCTTAATTCAACGTAAAACTTTTATAGTATTTATAAACCCACTTTTACCTACATTTACCTAGTTTCTTGGTGGGGTCTGTGTTCCGTGGATATACTTAATGATCGCCCAAAGACAGATACAAGTTTTCGATAGGAGTCCCCAGCCGCCCAAAATTTTAAGCTCTAGTTCAAGCTCCCAGATTCATCTGTGAAGTCAATCTAAAATCTAAAATCTAAAATCTAAAATCTAAAATCGACTGACTGCTTAAAATCTAAAATCCCGGCTTCTTCAAGAAACCGGGTCGAGTTTTTCGATCGCAGTACAATTTTTTTTGGAGAGGGTTAATGGAGGGACACACTCAGGGAAATCTTATGGTTGGCAAAGCTTGACAGGAGAGAAAGTATAAATACTCATCTCAACTTCTTGTGTGGAGGGACTAATCAGAAATCCTGACCCATCCGCGGCGGATGGCGTGCAGAAGGCGGTTGACTGCATCTCTGGCGTCTTCGCTGAGAGGGCTTTGGCAGAGTTCGCGCAGTCCGTGGCTTTCAGTGCGAGTCAGATTGCCTGAATGAGTGACTTGATAGAACAGTTCAGCGATCGCGCGATCAGATTTTAAAGTCAGAGCTTGCATGAAATCTCGTTGAACTCGACTATTATAATATCGAACATTTGAGAAAAGAGTAGGGTGATTGCAGTCGGGTAAGCTGTGTGATCGTTCTTAGCTCGATTTGTGACCGAAGTCTGCGACTATACGTGATTTAAATCACACAAAACCAAAGACCTCGATCGCATAAGCTATGATTGGGGTGGTAGCCTCAAGGTTTGACAAAACCTCGAAAAGTCCTGAGCGCAAGACTTTTAGCCCCCAGCGCCGCTGCACAGCGGGAGTGCGTTCCCTATACATCCCAGGCTCAGGACTCCGAGAACTGTGAAACTTTGGGTTTTAGACACTTGCAGCTTGCAGCTCAGGGCATAAAGTTGCGATCGGCGAGCCACACCCTGAGATACAATATTTATAAATACTTCTATCCCATCTATAGGCAGGCAGGTAAAAAAATGATAATGATTAGCTACTTTTCGATTGCCTTAATCGTTTTTATTTTTTGGTTCAAAAGTTTTTTGAATGACACAGCGACATCTAAAAAAGACGTGATATCTTGGATAGCCTTAATAATCGGGCCTCTGTTTTGGCCTGTTGTTCTGCCCCTATCCCTTTTGCAAATTACCAGCCAAAAGTCGGTTGTACAAACAGCTCAATCGGAGCAAAAATGATAATAAATTGTGGCAGTAACTGGCTTAAACCCAGTCGATGATCTCGTCCTAAATAATTCGGCGTGCATCGCTCCTGGCAGCGAGTAAATCATCTTGTTTTATGGTAAAAATGCAGCAATAAGGTAGAATTAAATAAAAGTTCTGAATCCTAAAACAGTATTTTTTTACCGCTATCAAATTCTGCCTTCTGCTTTTTGACCCCGCCCAAAAACGGGTACAAGTTTCCGAAAAGAGTCACCAGCCGACCAAAATTTTAGACTCTTGTTCAAGCTCCCAGATTCATCTGTGGAGTAAATCTCAAATCTCAAATCGTTCGACTGAGCGCAACTCCACTGAACTCTCGCCTAACGTCTCACACCAAACTCTAAAATCGACCGACGCCTACTTTTATTCTGTAACATCGCGATTTAAGGGTGCCGCTGAGTCAAAATTCTCAGACCAAAATAGTCGGACAGCGACAGCAAGATTTTTTTACTCAAAAATTATTGACAACCTCAACCAAGCTCAAAATTAATATGTAATGTAACATGGCCTGTTGCTTGCAAAAATATAACTTAAGACATATTTTCGCCTGCCGCTGACCAACTTAAGAATTTTTATACTTCCGGCTGCTACGTACCATTAATCGAAGGTGGGAAAATCCTGGCTAGGCGTTGAAAAACAGCTAGGCTCTTTGCCCTTTAACCTTTTCCAGCTCCCTTTCTTCAAATCCTAGCAGCTCTAGACAGGAAAATGTAGAGTTCGTTTGTCGCCAAATTGTCTAACTCTTACCGCAGTTAGATAGACAATTCAAGGCAGAGACTGCAATATGAAATAGGCAACAAAAACTGTTTCAAATCTCAAGTACGACTTATTTTAGGCGATCGGGCATCAGGAGTGTATAACGGGAGCCAGCGAAATTTTTAGAGGTGCGAGATGTTGGGGAACTTCTAAAAAAAAACTGCCGTCACTGTATCCAAATTCGCTATTTGCATAAAAAGTAGGAGTCAAAATGAACGAAGTATCTGAGAAACCAATTTATAGAGTTCTTAATCTATTGTCGCTGCTAGCGCTGACCTACTATGCAGCTACTTCCATCAATTATATTTTCGAGAGTGACGCTCAAATCTACAGGTACGACAGCCAGAGTAATTCCAACGCGTCACCAGCGCAACTAGAAGCACACCGCTAGGAATAAATTGTAGAGATTTTCTCTGAATGAATGCGGAACCAAATTTCCGGGAAATTGCTAATCGTTAATGATCAGCTCGAAGTTAACAACAATTAGTAAACAACTATGGGCTAAAAACTTAATATTTTAACTCACAGGTATTAGCCATAGAATGTACCACACAAATTAACTATTTAATTTGTTCTCAAAAGAGACCAGAGTGATGAAAGCTGGGCCAAGCATTTTCATCATTAAAAGCATTAATAGCTGTAGTAATCGCTTCATCAAGAACATTTGAAGGTGGATATCCCTGAAAACGAAAAATTGCTTGGATTTTGGCCCAATACAACTCGCTCGGAGATAAATCCGGCGAGTGTCGAGGTAAGAATTTTACATGGGCTTCAATAGATGCCCTCAAAAAATTGACGGCTTCAGCATTATCAACAGGTAAATTATTTATAACTAAAATTGCGCCAACCCATAACAGGGGCAGGATTCGCCAGCAGCCCAAAATTTTATATCCTAGTTCCAGTTCCCAGATTCATCTCTGGAATAAATCTAAAATCTAAAATCTAAAATCTAAAATCTAAAATCTAGTGACATTACTGTCACAACTCTATCGGCCCAGAGTTCATCCCAACTGCACAACACAAGCGCTGCATTGTCTGATTGTCCGGATGGATGTGGCTCATGGTTGAAATGACGGATTGTGGTTGAAAAACTGGGTTGTTTAGCCAAACTCCTGCGTTGAGGGTGAGAGATTTGGCTGGAAACATCAAGGTGATGAGGCTCAAGAGTCCGTCGGGGAGTGTGTTGGGATGCACTTTTGATTGAATGCGGCCTCCAGCGTGCGCGGGCTTGCTTTGAAAGCTAGCTAAAAAATTTTGATTTCTGGGGAACTCTTGGCGAAAATCAAAAGTCTGGTTAACTACAGTGTACTTAAAAGTCGCAACTCAGTTCCAGCCCCATTGCGGGCGATCGAACTTCCCGGCGACAGTGCCAAGAAGCACCCGGTGCGATTTCTCAATATAGAGAGCATACTCCCATTAATAATGGTTTATGTGTATTTCCCGGCTATTGTTTTAAAAATGACTAGCCGCATCGAAGGTCGGTATGGTACACTCACAAACGTTTAGCTGAAATATTTTGGTCTTAGAGGAGGGAGGGAGTAGTGGAGTCGAGAGTCCAAAGCAGGAAACAACCGATATTTGCTGCTCAAGGAATACAGGATTCAACTGGCGATCCCTACCTCCTTACGGACAATTTAAATTACATGACAACTTATGGCAGCCGGGTCAATTAGGGTCTCAACCAATGTCCGGTTTCAGTGGCGAAAAGCTTCAAATAAAATAGTTGTACTCATTTGAAAAATAGGGTGCTGCTCCACCCGAATTTACGCCTGTGGACAAGTAGGAGCCGACTCCCTTGGTAGAAGCAGGAAGCAGACCATCTAGAAACTACTTCTAGTTGAATGGTGGAGCTTAAATAAGCTTAGCCAGGTTTTGTATAGCAGAGATAAAGTGTATTGTAGAAAAATGATTCATCCTTTAGGAGGAGTGTAAATGACACAGGTAACTAATCCAACAACACCAGCAAGTTCACTAGCTGGAGGTGTCGGTGGCGGTGGCTTTACCGTTATCGGCACCCAAGGCGACAACAGGTTGAACGGCGGCCCCGGCAGCGATATCATCCTGACTTTTGGGGCCAACGATGTGGTCGCTGGTGGCAGTGGCAACGAGCTGATTATTACCGGCGGGGGCAATGACAGTGTTGGCGGCGGCGACGGCAACGATACCATCATTTCAGGCAGCGGCAACGATGTGGTCGCTGGTGGCACCGGCGATGACTTCATCTTTGCTGGTAAAGGTGATGACCTCGTAGACGGCGGCGATGGCAATGACTTAATTTCTGGCGACAGAGGCAACGACACCGTACTCGGCGGATCTGGGAGCGATACAGTCTTTGGTGGCCAAGGCAACGATGTTGTCGGCGGCGGCGACGGCAACGACAGCCTGTTCGGCGGTAAAGACAACGATACTGTCAATGGCGGTGCTGGCAATGACTTTATCTCTGGCGACAGAGGCAGCGATGTCCTGACCGGCGGTGCTGGCAGCGATACGTTCTACTTCTTCTCCAGCGGTGGCGATTATGGCGTAGATACGATCACTGACTTTACCCCTGGCGAAGATAAGATCCGCTTGAAGCAGGGCGGTGTGTTCTCTGGTTTGGGCAGTAGCTTCGATGCCAGCGAGTTTGTCGTCGTTTCTGGTTTCAACACAGCCAGCCCAGGAGCCACAACCAACAAGTTGATCTACGACCCCACAAGCGGTGCGCTGTTCTTCAACGGCAACAACGGAGTGCTACAGATTGCTCAGTTGCAGACTGGCCTGACGATTACCTCGAACAACTTCGAGCTGTTCTAAAACAACTGGCAGTTGTGGGGCGGCACTGGATAACATCTGGGGCTGTTCTCACACTGAAAGTTTTGGAAGCTTTCAACTTCATTCTGCCTGCGGCGGAGCGAAGTTGAAAGCTTTAATGTAGAGACAGAACTTATGCACGCGGAGTCAGCAACCCGGTTTCTTGGTAAATACTTCGCTAGGAAACCTAAGATACGGCAGATTCGAGGTTAATTAAGGAATGAGAATTAAATAACCTGCAATGCGTGATTTTCTTGTGGGATGGGCCAGAAAGCTCGTCCCTTATAGACGGGCTTTCTGGCCCATCCCACAGGCTTATGCAAATTATTTAATTCACGAGCCTAAGTACACCTCAGAAACCAGGAGGGTCGGCAGTCTTGGCACCGCCCTGAAGCGAAACCTGTTTTTTGTACTTCATTTGACAGTTGACAGTTGACCGTTGACCGTTGACAGCTTGCCCTGAGCGGCTTGTGCTGAGCGTAGCCGAAGTAAGTGGAAGGGTTGACAGTTGACCGCACGGGTAGCGACCTCTACCTGGAAGGAAGAGGATTGGAGTAATGAATAGTCTTCTGTTAATTTCTCCCGATCAGGCTTGGGGCTTTAAACGAATTCTTTCTGGTAAAAATTTTAACGATTTATTAGTGAAATTAATCGATCGCCCGATCGCATAAAATATAAATAGTCTGAAAATATCAAACTTTTAAATCATCATTTCTAAGGTTTACTGAAGCGGTATAGTAACCGCAACTGCTGGCGATCAATGAACACTCAAGAATATATCCGGCAAGCCCAAGTTTATTTCAACAAGGGGAAGTTAACTGAGGCGATCGATTTTTGTAAAATGGCGATCGAACTTCAACCATTTTCGCCCTCGGCTTACACGACTTTAGGCGAAATTTTGGAAGCGAGCGGCGATCCGACGGCGGCAAGAGACGCTTTTGTGCAAGCTTTGGAGATTTCGCCGCAGTTTTTTCTGGCTCATGCTTATTTGGGTCAACTTTATAGCGAGTATTGCTGGCTGGATGAGGCGGTTTTTCACTACGGGCAAGCTCTGGATTTGAAACCAGACTGGCCGGAGTTACATTATAACTTGGGAAATGTTTTTCACAACCAGGGTAATTTGTTGGGGGCGATCGACTGTTACCGAAAGGCGATCGCTCTTAACCCCAATTATCTACTTGCTTTCTACAATCTGGCTGTGGTTTTAGATGAAAATAATCAGATCGAAGCGGCAATTGATACCTACCGACAGGTGATTGCTCTGAAGCCGGATTACGTGGAAGCTTACAGCAATCTGGGTGTGATTTTGCTCAAGGACGATCGCGCTGCTGAGGCGATCGAGCTTTACCAGCGGGCGATCGAGATTAAGCCAGATTGGGCGACGCTGCACAATAATTTGGGTCAAGCGTTGCTCAACAAAAATCCCGATCGGGCGATCGCATCTTACCTCACAGCTATTGAGTTGAAGCCGGACATGGTTTTGGCTCACTACAATCTGGGGAAAGCGTGGCAAATACAGGGAGAACATTCGGCGGCGGTTGCTTGTTTCGATCGCGTGATCGAACTCGATCCCGAACATATTTCGGGCTATACAGACGCCGGGTTTTCTTTGATGGTTTTGGGCAAAATTGCTGACGCCATGCCTTATTTTAAGCGGGCGATAGCTCTGAAGCCCGATTTTGTTGAGGCTTACTGCCGTTTGGGAGACAGGCGCAGAGTTGCTGCTGTAGAAGATGATGAATTGTCAAGGGCGATCGCTGCGTGCGAGCGATTTCTCACAGCATTGATGGGAAGTTCGGCAACGGATTGTATAACGGATGTTACGGATGTCACTGATGTCACGGAGGTCACTGATTTAAGGGATTTAAAAGTCAAGAAAAAAGATAGTGTGGCTAGATATTTGTCAAGTGCAGAGCGCGAATTGCCTGTTGCTGTAATCTGCGATAATTTAGCCCAAATTTACTTGCATTTGGGAAATGCTTTAACAGAGTACGGCGGACACGAATCAGCCGTCGCTTATTATCAAAAAGCTTTGCAAATTCAGCCGAAAAATGCAGAGCTTTACTGGCGGCTGGGAAATTGCTTAGCGCAGCAGCAGCGCTTGGGCGCAGCAGTTGCAGTTTACCGCCTGGCTTTGACGATTCAACCTGCTTTACCGCAGGTTTATTTTGAGTTGGCAAAACTGCTGGAAAAACAGGGCAGTTGGGAACGGTCGATAGATTATTATCAAAAGGTTTTAGAGTTGCAATTGCACGGGTATGGGGAACCCAAAAACTGGAAAAAAGAGAGTTTTATCTCGCCCGATCGCAATTCTCTAGAACGTCCTCACGCTATTTATTTATCGAGTTGGGATTGGCTGGTTAATGCTAAGTTGGATGCGGGCAATTATGTGGAAATAGTTTGGAAATCTGCACCAGAAGCCTGTGCCGAAAATATTCCGACTTCCCAATTTTCGCTAAGAAATTCGCAATCGGGAAATACCGATTGTACAGGTTTAACTTGCGGGCTGTGTTTGCAGAGGATTTCTAAGTGGTTCGATCCGGTGCATTTGGGTTGGGGAGTTTGCCGTTTGTCCAACTTGCAACCGCTACCTGTGGAGTCGCCCAAGACTTTTGTGGCACAGATTCCCAACGGGCGAGTTTGGATTGTGCCGCAGGAAAATTATTGGATGATTTGCAAGGCGATCACTGTAATTACTCCGGACAATTATTTGTTGGCTGATGTGTCGAGAGATTATCCGGGGTTTTTGCCTGGATGCGAAAAGCATGATGTTAGGAAACACAGCGTTTTTAACTTAGAATCGTTTCCACCTTTAAAGCAGATTGACGGTACCGTGGCGGTGCTTTCGGGTTTGTCGGGAAATGTCTATTTTCACTGGATGGTTGATGTTTTGCCAAGGATAGAATTGCTGCGGCGCAGCGGTAGGGATTTTGCGGAGATAGATTGGTTTTTGGTTAACAGTTGTCAGCACCAATTTCAGCGGGAAAGTCTAAGAATTATGGGCATTCCCGAAGAGAAAGTCTTGGAGAGCGATCGCATTCCTCACCTTCAAGCAACAGAGTTAATTGTCCCGTCTTTTGCCGGATATTTGGGGTGGCCTTCGGGGTGGGCTATGGATTTTTTGAGGCGCGAGTTTCTCCAGGGAATTCTACCTAGTTCCAGCTATCCAAAACGCATTTATATCAGCCGCAGCAAAGCGAGATACCGCCGAGTTTTGAACGAGGAAGATGTGGTTGAGGTTTTGGAACAATCGGGGTTTGTTTCTCTTTTACCAGAGTCGATGTCTTTGGCTGAACAAATTGCTCATTTTTACCACGCTGAGGTGATAGTTGCTGCCCACGGCAGCGGCTTGACAAATACAATTTTTTGTCGCAAAGGAACTAAAGTAATTGAGTTGGTGTCACCACACTATATTAGCCATTATTACTGGGGAAGCAGTCAATATTTGCAGTTGGAACATTACTTTTTAGCGGGGGAGGCTTTTGAATGCTATCCTATTAGACAGTTGATGTATCAGAATTCGCTGACTGAAGATATTTTAGTGAACTTGAGTTCGCTGAAAAGGATGGTTGAAGTGGTGGGTTTGAGTTAGTTGGTGTCTGGAGCAAGTTTAATTATGCCCTCGATTGAGAAGATGGAAAAGGCAGCAGTTGATTTGAGTCGGCAAGCAGAACTTTATTTAGCCGAAGGAAAGTTGAATGAGGCAGTTGCTGCTTGCGAGTCAGCGTTGAAAATTGAACCGAATTTGGTGGCAGCTTGCCAGACGCTGGGAAAGGTGATGCAGGTTCGAGGTGAAATCGAGCAAGCTAAGCAGTGGTATGAAAGGGCGATCGAGCATAATCCAAATTTGCCGGAAGTTTACGCTAATCTCGGCAGTTTGTATTCTCAAGGAAAACAGTGGGAAAAGGCGATCGCCAATTGTGAAAAAGCGATTTCGCTAGCGCCGAATTTTGCTGCTGTTTACCGACAGTTGGCGAGAATTTGGACGCAGTTAGAGAAGCCAGAAGAGGCGGCAGACTGTTGGTATCAAGCTTTTAATATCGAGCCGAATTGGGCAACTGCTGACGAGCACGTCACTCTGGGAAATAGTTTTGTTGAATTGGGAAAGGTCGATCACGCTATTGAATGTTATTCGCGGGCAATTGGGTTAAACCCCAAGCTGGCAACAGCTTATCACAATTTGGGAGAAATGCTGGTTGGTCAGAAGCGGTGGGATGAGGCGATCGCCAATTACCGACAAGCCATTGCCATCAATGCTAATTCGTTTGAATCTTACCACAGTTTGGGTAAAACTTGGGCGGAGCGAGGAGAATTAGATCGGGCGATCGCCTGTTACCACAAAAGCCTCGAACTCAATCCCAAATACGCTCGTGCTTACGTGGGTTTAGGTAATGTTTTCGCGCAAAAACGCGACTTTGATGCAGCCATTAAATGTTACCGTCAGACTCTGGAAATTAATGATAATTCCTACTGGGCATACAATTGCTTAGGGGACGCTTTGGCTCAAAAAAAACTGTGGCAGGAAGCTATTAGTTGCTACCGCAAAGCTATTGAAATAAATCCAAATATTCCTTGGTTTTATGTCAATTTGGGAATTGCCTTCACCTGCGAACAATCCTGGGATGAGGCTGTTAGCGCTTACCTGCACGCGGTTCAGATTGAGCCGAATTTGACGGGAATTAATCAGCGGTTGGGATATGTTTTGCGGAAGCGAAGCGAATCTGGTTTAGACAGCACAATCGAAACTTATTGTCAAGCTATTGAGGTACTTGCAAGCGGGAAAAATTACCACAACTTGCTGGGAATTGAGTTAGATGGAGCGGAGTTTTATATAAATTTAGGCAATAGTTTAGCAAAACAGAAGCAGTTGGAAGGTGCGATCGTATTTTATAGTATGGCACTGCAAATTAAACCCAATGCTGCCGAAGTTTTCGCCAAACTGGATGAGGTTCGGGCAAAACAACAGGAGTTATACGCACAAATTGCCACTTACCGCCACCAAATAGAAATCGAGCCGAGCAATTCTAAGCCTTACAACGATTTAGGAAATATTTTACCGCAATTAGGGGAATTAGAAGAAGCAATTATTTGCCACCAAAAAGCGAGCGAATTGAGGGGTTGGCCTGAGTGTGCGGCGAAAGATTATCAATTTACCCAAGATTGGTTTACCCACAATATTCCTATTTGGAAACGGCATTTGCAGGAATTTACCGGAATTGCGGATTTTCAAGTGGTGGAAATCGGCAGTTTTCAGGGAATGTCGGCTTGCTGGCTGCTGGATAATATTTTAACTCACCCGACGGCAAAGATTACTTGTATTGATTTGTATTTTCAACAACATTTTAAGGGCAATATTGTTAAAACTGGAGCAGCAGATCGGGTAATTGAATTAGAAGGTTACTCTCAAGAGTTGTTAATTAATTTGGCTTCGGAATATTACGATGTTGCTTACATTGACGGCTGTCACAAACCCACCAGTGCTCTGCAAGATGCGATTTTATCTTGGAGGTTGGTGAAAGTTGGGGGATTGATGATTTTTGACGATTACGAGTTTACGTTTCCCGACAGCCCGGAGCAAGATACTAAAATTGGGATAGATGTTTTTTTGGAGATGTTTGGAAGTCAGTTAGAAGTTGTACATAAAGGCTATCAACTCATTGTCAAAAAAATTGGCAATCAAAGTTTGGGCGAAGAGCAAACTCTGTTGTCTCTGGGTTGGGAAAAGTTGGGGGATATTGCGGCAAATTCCGGTTATTTGGATGAGGGGAGTGCCCGCTATCAAACAGCTATTAAAATTAAGTCGGGCAACTACTTAACTTACCACAAGTTAGGTAAAACTCTGCAAAAGAAAGAACTATTTGACGAGGCTAGGGCAGCTTACCAACAGGCGATCGCACTAAACCCTAATTTGAGTTGGTCTTACCACTTTTTGGGGGAAACTTTGCAGGCGATGGAGGAATACGACGCAGCCGCTGCTGCTTACCGCAAAGCTATTGAGTTAAATTCCGATTTTTGTTGGACTTACAACTATTTAGGCGATGTACTGATGGATCTTTCTGAGTGGGAGGAAGCTGCTGTTGCGTACCGCAAGTTAGTTGAACTAAATCCCTATTTTTGTTGGTCTTACGAGAGATTAGGTAAGGCTTTGGTTGCACTAGAAAATTGGGAAAAAGCGACGGCTGCTTACGGCAAAGCTATTGAATTAAACCCCAATGATTGTTGGCTGTACAATAGTTTGGGGGAAGTTCTGGAAGCACAAGAAAATTGGCCCGAAGCAGCAGTGGCTTTTGGTCGTGCTATTGAGCTAGAATCTGACCATAGTTGGCTGTACAAAAAGTTGGGTGATGCACTGCGGAGTCAAGGGGAATTGGGAAAGGCGATCGCCATTTATGAAAAAGGCATCAATCTCGATCCAAAATCCTGCTGGTGTTACGAAGGATTGGGTTTGACTTTAATTGCAAAACAGCAGTGGGAACCTGCAATCACTAATTTAATTCAAGCCCTGCAAATTAAACCGGATTTGTTTGAAGCTTACGATAATATAGGTTATGCTCTGGAACAACAAGGAGAAGCCGATGAGAGCGATCACGCAAAATGCAGTAATCAAAATTTACCCTTAAGTGTTCTCAAAAAATACTGTGGGTTGACAGAAGATTTGACTGTTGCTGCAGAATCCAATCCTAACATCACCTGTATTGACATCCATCCGGCGAGTCAAATCAATTTATCTGATTCCAAAACAATCGATAGCAACCGCAGATTCTGGGAACATCAAAGTCATTCAAGAAAAGCTTTTGTTGCCGTATTGCCAAACGGACGAGCTTGGGCAGATGTTGTGACTAGCGCCGTGATTACTTCAGACAATAAACTTGTTCCTGATATTTCAATGGGTTGTCCGGAATTGGTAATTACTTCCGACAAATTGCCTCCCGCTGAACACGTCGATGGAAATGTAGCTTTTTTATCTGCTCGTTGGGGTGGAGCTGCTTATTTTCATTGGATGTTTGATGTGATTACGCGATTTGACCTTTTGCAGCGGAGCGGATTGATAGAAATTATAGATAAGTTTGTCGTCAATGCCTCGGATTCTTCCTATCAAGCAGAAACTTTAAAGAGTTTAGGAATTTCTCAAGATAAACTTTTAGAAAGTCGCTGCAATTTACACATTACAGCCGATAAATTAATAGTTCCGTCAATATCTTATGACGGAGCTGGTGCCGTTTCTAAATGGAAGTGTGAATATCTAAAACAGACATTTTTAAATGAACAACCGCCCATAAATACAGAGTATTCAGAGCGCATTTATATCAGCAGGCAACAAGCATCATATCGGCGAATCGTCAATGATGAAGAGGTAATTAAATACTTAGAGAAATTAGGGTTTCGCAGTGTCAAGTTGGAAACGATGTCGGTAGCGGAACAAGCATCGTGTTTGGCTGCTGCTAAAGTAGTTGTCGCGCCTCACGGAGGGGGGTTGACTAATCTAGTTTTTTGCAGTCCGGGAACTAAGGTAATTGAGATTTTTTCTCCCCTTTACGTTCCGCATTGTTATTGGATGATTAGCAATTTGTGCGGTTTGGAACATTACTATTTAATTGGCGATTTGGTTGATGATGGAACTCAGACCAAACCTTTACATAAAGATATGCAGTTGGATTTGAACTCGCTGGAAAAATTACTAGCTATGGCAGGAGTTTTGCATGGATAATGACTACCAGAATTTGGGGAATTCCCTGCAAGAAAGCGCTCGGTTTGATGAGGCGGTTGCTGCTTACAAAAAAGCTCTTGAATTAAATCCTAATTTTTCTTGGTCTTATCACAGTTTGGGCGATGTTTTGCTGAAACTTGAAAAATGGGAGGAAGCTGTCGCTGCTTACAAGAAAGCTGTTGAGTTAAATCCAGATTTTTCCTGGTCTTATCACAATTTGGGCGATGCTTTGCTGAAACTTCGGCGATGGGAAGAAGCTGCTGCTGCTTACCGCTGCGAGATTGCACTCAACTCGGATTTTGCTTGGTCTTTTTGTAATTTAGGCGACGCTTTAACTAAAGTAAAACAGTGGGATGAAGCTATCGCTACGTATTTAAAAGCTATTGAAATTGACGGAGATTTGCTGCCGGGAATTTACGAGAAGTTGGGATATGCTCTGGGACAAACAGAGTCTGATTTAAAGTTGGTGTTAGAACAATCTCAATTGCAAATTACACCGGAAAATTGGGATTTTTATTTGCAGTTAGGAAAGAATTTAGCCAAGTACGATCGCCCAAAAAGCGCAATTATTTTTTACAATTTGCTATTGACAAATATGCCGGATTGTCCGGAAGTGTCAGGAAAATTAGAGGAGTTGTTGCAGCAGCAAGAAAAGTGCGTTAGCGAAGCCCTCGAAGAGGATCGCGCATTAGCCTCATCTCGCGCAACTGTCGCCCAAAAACCCGATGATTGCTGGTCTTATTACAATTTAGGTGCTGTTCTGAGCCACCAAAAATACTGGGAGGAAGCGGCGGCGGCATTTTTCCAAGCAATACAAATAAATCCCGATATTCCTTGGTGGTTTTATTACAATTTGTGGGAAGTTTTGGTTAAGGAAAACAAGCTGGATGAAGTTGAAAACTTGTACCGCGCAGTTGTTGATGCTAAACCGGAGGCTTTTTGGCCTTATCTGAATTTGGGGGAAGCTTTGACGAGGCAAGGTAAAATTGCGGAGGCGATTGATTTTTATCGAACTGTCAGTTTTAAACAAAGTTTTGCATCTATTATAAGTAATAGAACAGGCAAGATGCCTGTTCTACAAGCAGATACAGGCAAGATGCCTATTCTACCAAATTGGAACTTAAAACCAGTACAATTTCCTAACTTTATAATTATTGGTTCTCAGCGGTGTGGCACAACTTCTCTTTATACTTATTTAGCCCAACACCCGCAAATTTTGACTCCGATTAAAAAGGAGATGGATTTTTTCTCGTGGCACTTTGACAGAGGGATTGATTGGTATTTGGCTCATTTTCCGCCAATGCCTCCGGGAGAGCAATTTTTGACAGGCGAAGCAAGTCCGAGCTATTTTGACTATCGGGAAGCACCGGAACGGCTCTACAGGCTGTTTCCAGAGGCTAAACTGATTGTACTTTTGCGAAATCCGGTCGATCGGGCGATTTCTCAATTTTACCGCTTGACTGGCTTAAATTGGGAAGCGCGATCGCTCGATCGAGTAATTAGCGATGAAATTGAACGGTTGAGTCAAAATCCAGAATACATCATCGGCGAGGAACCGGGTACTTATTTAGCTCGCGGTAGGTACATAGAATTTATAAAAAACTGGCGGACTTTCTTTCCCCAAGAACAGTTGTTAATTTTGAAAAGCGAAGATTTTTATGCAGGTGCAGCGACAACACTCAAGCAAGTTTTAGAATTCTTAGATTTGCCGGAATATCAATTGTCTGAATACCCAAATGCTAATCCTGGTTCTTATCAGCGGGTAAATGAGTCAGTTCACGACAGGTTGAGCGATTATTTCCGACCTTACAATCAGGAATTAGAGGAATATTTGGGGCGGAGATTTGATTGGAAATAAGATAAAACTTACCGTTAAAACCGCGCCTATACAAACTTGCACCTGCCTCCGCAGGTTGAATAAAAGGCGATTAAACTTGGGTTGTTCTCTTCAGTCTGCGGAGGCAGACATCGTTTGTGTAGAAGCGGTTTCAACCGCCGTCTGCTACTGCTACAATTAGAACAACTTGTAAGGAGGTAATACTAATGCTGACGTTCGAGCTAGATACATTACTTAAGAAACAAGCACTCCAACGCCAAGATCCTGAAGAACGCTACATCACGGATAGGGTGAACTGGGAACAATACGAGACAGTGCTGAATCGGATTGGAGATACAGCAGGATATCGAGTTACTTATTTAGATGGAGTTTTGGAAATTATGTCGCCTTCTCGCCGCCATGAAAGTAGAAAAACTCGCATTGGAGATCTGCTGCTTATTTATTTTGTAGAAGCTGACATCGAATATTTTCCTTTTGGGTCTACAACTCTGCGACAAGAGGAAAAAAGTGGCGGTACGGAGCCGGATGAAGCTTACTGTATTGGCACAGATAAAGAATTTCCCGATTTGGTAATTGAAGTGATTGTTACCAGTGGTAGCATCAATAAATTAGAACTGTATAGAAGGTTGAATGTGCGAGAGGTTTGGTTCTGGCGAAATGACCGATTTTATATCTACTGTTTGCGAGAAGAAATTCCGGTTGAATTCGTGTCAAACTGCGGTTATGAACTCATTACAAAAAGCGAATTGCTACCGGGAATTGATATCGATATGTTGACAGAATGTGTAAAAAATCCTCACCCGTTAGCAGCAGCAAAGGAATGGAGACAGAATTGCCGACCAACTTAAACAGCAAGTTTTAAATCTGCTAGCTGTCGCAAAGACAATGAACTGATCTCCCGCGCGCGCCGCGAGATTGATTCGGACTATGATTCAAACCATCGTCGCAAAGACAATGAACTGAACTCGCGCGCGCGCCCAAGTCCGAGAAAAAAACCCACCTACCCTTGACAAGTCATACTCGTTATGAGTACGCTATAATAAGCAAAGGAATTGAACCCAAGTACCCAAAAATTTAAAATCATGCTGACGAACCAAGAAGGTCAAAGAGTACCCAAAGTCACCTTTCGCACTCGCAAAGACAACGAGTGGGTGGATGTCACCACGGATGATATATTTGCAGGTAAAACCGTAGTAGTCTTCTCGCTGCCGGGAGCTTTTACTCCCACTTGTTCGTCAACGCACCTCCCCGGTTACAACGAATTGGCCAAAGTTTTCAAAGAAAACGGCGTAGATGAAATCGTTTGTATTTCCGTCAACGACACCTTTGTGATGAACGAGTGGGCAAAAGACCAAGAAGCAGACAATGTGACGTTAATTCCCGACGGTAACGGCGAATTTACTCAAGGCATGGGAATGCTGGTAGACAAAACAGATTTAGGGTTTGGCAAGCGGTCTTGGCGTTATTCGATGCTGGTAAAAGATGGCTTGGTTGACAAAATGTTTATTGAGCCTGATGAACCGGGCGACCCTTTCAAAGTGTCCGATGCCGAGACGATGCTCAACTACATCAACTCCGCAGCAACCAAGCCGAAGCTAGTTTCGCTGTTTACAAAAATGGGCTGTCCCTTCTGTGCCAAGGCTAAGGGAATGCTGAGTCAAAAGGGCTTGGATTATGAAGAAATCGTCTTGGGCCGGGATATCACAACCCGATCGCTCCGGGCTATGACTGGGGCTACAACTGTGCCGCAAGTATTTATCGACGGCAAGTTGATCGGTGGTTCCGAAGCCCTAGAGTCTTATTTGGCAGTTGCTTAGTTAAACAACAATAACTTAGCTTGCGGGTGCCCGCGTGCACACCTTACAACGAGTAAGGTGTGCACTGTGCGCCTTTGCCGTATTTGGCGGTATTTAGCCCGATCGAGCTTTCGGGTCATTAGTTCGATCGGTCTATTGATCCATTCTCGTGCCACAATTACTGGGGAAGTAATATTAAAAACGCAAGAAATGGGAGTTACCGATCGTGGATTTGAGTTTAGTAGCGTCAAATATCTTAAATCCCCCAATATTAGCTTTTTTCATGGGAATGCTGGCAATTTTTCTCAAATCTGATTTAGAAATCCCAGCGCCCATCCCCAAACTGTTTTCGCTGTACCTGCTGTTTGCGATCGGATTTAAAGGTGGCGTTGAACTGTCCAGAAGCGGAATTGACCAGCAAGTCGCCCTGACAATTTTGGCAGCGATGCTGATGTCAATGCTAGTACCAATTTATACTTTTTTCATACTGAGGATCAAACTCGACTCCTACAATGCTGCGGCGATCGCAGCCACCTACGGTTCCATCAGCGCGGTCACATTTATCACCGCAACATCCTTCCTTACAGCACAGGGGATCGACTTTGACGGTTACATGGTAGCCGCGCTAGCATTAATGGAATCCCCAGCAATTATAGTTGGTCTGATTCTAGTCAGTGTATTTGGCGGGGAAGAAGGAAAACGCGAAATAGTTTGGCCAGAAGTGTTGCAAGAAGCATTCCTAAACAGTTCAGTTTTTCTGCTGATTGGCAGCCTAGTTATGGGCGTACTGACAGGAGAACATGGTTGGGAAGTTATGAGTCCGTTTACTCAAGACTTGTTTTACGGAGTTTTGACTTTTTTCTTGCTAGACATGGGGCTGGTTGCTGCTAGCAGAATTAAAGATTTGCAAGAAGCAGGAATTTTTCTGATCGGCTTTGCAATCCTAATTCCCATAGTCAACGCAGTAATTGCTTTGCTAATAGCGAAATTAATCGGAATGCCAGAGGGAGACACTTTGCTGTTTGCCGTATTGTGCGCGAGTGCTTCTTATATAGCAGTACCAGCAGCCATGCGCCTAACTGTTCCCGAAGCAAATCCAAGTCTTTACATTTCAACTGCCTTAGCAGTGACATTTCCATTTAATATCATTGTAGGCATTCCCCTGTATCTATACGGAATCAATATGTTTTGGAGGTGAGATGATGGAGTCAGTCAAAAGAGTAGAAATCATAGCCCACTCAGTAGAACTCGGCAAGATTTTAGACGGTTTAGACAAAGCTGGCGTACCGGGTTATTCGGTGATTCGTGATGTCGCTGGAAAAAGCACTAGGGATCACGTTTCTCGTGGTTCATCAATGACGGCACTGGATAACATTTATGTGCTTGCTTTTTGTTCACCAGCTCAAGTTTCAGCAGTTGCAGAAAACATTAGACCCATTCTCAATAAATTTGGTGGGTCGTGTTTTATTTCAGATGCGGTGGAATTGCTAATTACTAGGTGCGTCGGGTAGTCATTAGTTATTGGTGATTATACCAATTCGGAAAAGTAGAGCTACATATAGATTATACGCCATTAGGGACACGGCAATGCCGTGTTCTTGCGCGTATCTGTGACTTTAATCCTAGGCTTCGGGTTCCGACAGCCACCACGGGTGAGAATGCCCATCCGTTTTAGCTTTTCCATAAGTTTTTTCTTATTACTTTAGCCTGATTTAAAAAAGGCGATTTTGAAAATATTTTCTGTCGATTATAGCACTTTTACAAGTTTATACTCATCAGACATTAGCCATTAGTCAGCAGTCTTTTCAGGATTAATTGCCCTTCCCAGCCGGGGCACTATTCAGAATTCTTAAGATATAGAAAAGAATCAGTTGCCAAAATCCGTTAGCGTGGTAAATTCTAAGCCACAACAGGCGATCACCCGATCGACTAACGATATTTTCAATAGGAGTTTAAACATGGCTGCATTAAAAGTTGGCATCAACGGATTTGGTCGCATCGGACGGCTAGTCATGCGTGCCGGCATCAAAAACCCCAACATCGAATTTGTCGGCATTAACGACTTAGTTTCGCCAGACAACCTGGCTTATCTTTTCAAATACGACTCTACCCACGGCATTTACGACGGCGAAGTTGAAAGCAAACCAGACGGGATTGTCGTTGACGGAAAATTTATCCCCTGCACAGCGATTAGAAATCCGGCAGAATTGCCCTGGGGTAAATCCGGGGCAGATTATGTTGTAGAATCTACCGGATTGTTTACAGATTTTGAAGGCGCATCAAAACACTTGACTGCCGGAGCAAAACGAGTAATACTTTCAGCACCGACTAAAGACCCGGAAAAAGTACCAACATATCTAGTAGGCGTCAACCACCACAAATTTGACCCGGCAAAAGATACTGTTGTTTCTAATGCTAGCTGTACGACGAATTGTTTAGCACCAATTGCCAAAGTTATCAACGATAACTTCGGTTTGGAAGAAGGTTTAATGACTACAGTTCACGCCATGACCTCTACTCAACCAACGGTAGACGGGCCCAGCCAAAAAGATTGGCGGGGAGGACGCGGTGCGGCTCAAAATATTATTCCCTCTTCGACTGGTGCAGCAAAAGCTGTTACTTTGGTGTTGCCAGAATTGAAAGGAAAATTGACTGGAATGGCTTTGCGCGTGCCAACTCCTGACGTGTCTGTAGTTGACCTTACTTTCAAAACGGCGAAGGAAACTAGCTATAAAGAAATTTGCGAGGCAATGAAAAAAGCTTCCGAGGGCGAACTCAAAGGCCTTCTTGGATATACTGAGGATGCGGTAGTTTCGACAGATTTTCAAGGCGACGCGCGATCGAGCATTTTCGATGCAGGTGCGGGAATTGAACTGAATTCTAAGTTTTTCAAAGTCGTTTCCTGGTACGACAACGAGTGGGGTTATTCTTGCCGCGTGATAGACTTAATGGTGTCTATGGCCGAGAAAGACGGGATTTTGAATAATTGATTTTTTGTGAGGTGGCATTTTGGGCGGGCTCGCGTGTCCACCCCACACACAAATTCCTATGATTTTTTGTGGAACGGGCATCTTGCCCGTTCCTGATAATGTTATCTAATGTGAGTTAAACTTTTTTTATTTCCGATACGATCGCGCTCATGTCTGAATTACCACCGCTGAATAACGAAACTATTTGGGCTATTCTCAACGAAGAAATCGACGATGCTGCCGTCAACCGATTAGTTTGGCTGTATCTGGGCTACCGCTGGGATGCCGAGACTGACAAGTGGAACAGTGCAGATGTTGCAGCCGAGTGGCGGCAAGAGTACCCGGAACCGCCGGATTTTATCGATTCTAGGCCGGCGACGGTGAAATTGACTCGATCGACTCCTCCAGAAAACAAGCAGTTGCTGAAGGAAAAATTGGGCTTTAAAGGCTACAAAATTGGGGAATTCGGGCCGAGACAGACTCGCAGGGCGACGATGGCTAATTGGTTGATGGGTTTTATCGAATCTGGGGCGTAAGAGGAATTTTCGATGGCTGTGCGATTCTTGCCCACGTTATAGTACAGAGATATTAGATTTTTTGGCAGGAAAACCCCTAAATCCCTATAAAGGATTGAAAGCTTGATTAAACTCTTCCTCTGTTTCTCTGAGTTCTCTGAGTTCTCTGCTTCCTCTGCGGTTAATTAAAAAAAATTAAGCCGATTGAAAGTCAAAAAACACTAAAACCCGCCAATTCCAACATCCTCACCCCCAAACCTGACATCGGGCTGTTCCGTAAAGTATTCTAGAGTCGGCACAACACAACTGTGAGGAAAGCTTTATGAAAACAACCACCATATCTCGCTTAACCAGCATTTCCCTCGCTACCCTAATGCTAGCGGGCGTTTCAGTAAGTGCGATCGCCACCCCAGCCACCACCCAACCCGCAACCCAACTCGCCCAAGCTACCGCCAAAAAGCGCCTCGTCGTCATGGATTTCGACTACGGCACCACCAACAGCTATTACACTTCCTACAGAGGAGTCGGCGCCGCCAAAGGCATCAGCGAACTGCTAATCAACGAACTCGTCAACAATGGCACTTATACAGTAGTCGATCGTAGCAAACTCGAACAAGCGCTCAAACAGCAAAATCGCAGCGGTGCGATGGATGCCGGCACAGCAGCCGAAATAGGCAAACAATTAGGAGTTGACGCCGTTCTCATCGGCACCATTACCAAGTTTAATATTGACAAACAATCAGGCGGCGGAAGTTTCATGGGCATCGGCGCCGGTTCGCAAAAAACCAAAGCTACCGTTCAAATAGACGTGCGGTTAATCGGTACAGCTTCAGGAGATATTCTTGCCACCGCCAAAGCAGTAGGAGAAGCCGATCAAAGCGATTCTAATATTTCAGTCAGGGGAATCAGTAGCAATTCTGGCAGCAGTAATGAGGATACACTTTTGAGCGCTGCAGTTGACAAAGCCGTATCACAAATGGTTACTAAACTTGCAGAGATATCTAAGAAATTAGGTTAGCAATCAGGCATCATATCAATGCTGATACCAAATCCGGCTTATAGTCATTTCAAATAAATGTGAGACAGAGGCAAGATCATGATAAAATCGATAAAAATAGTTAATTAGAAAAAAAT